>NZ_CBFHAZ010000006.1:0-113691 GCF_965653655.1 Pseudomonas onubensis
GCGGTAGGTCATCTTGAACACCAGTGACTGATATACCGCATTCGCGAGCAAGCCCGCTCCCACATTGGATCTCTAGTGTTTGGCGGGCGCGATCCTGCCCTGAAATAGTGCGCAGCGGCATACGTCAAATGACGTATCCCGTTACGTCAGGCTGCGTATACCCGTGCTGGCTGCCTGCCGCCATGCTGAACCCCTCATTGCAGAGGAGTCGCCCCATGGCATCACGATTGATCCGCTCCACACCGCTGTTGGCCTTGTCATTACTGGCGGCCGCTCTGTTCAGCCAGGGCGTGCTGGCCGATAACGAAGGCCTGGCCGTGACCCCCACCGAAGTCACTGTCGGCCAGTTGCACTCGGCCACCGGCACCATGGCGATTTCCGAGACCGGCTCGATCCAGGCCGAGCGCCTGGCCATCGAGCAGATCAACGCCTCGGGCGGGATCCTGGGACGCCAGATCAAGGTGATCCAGGAAGACGGCGCCTCCGACTGGCCGACCTTCGCGGAAAAAGCCAAGAAGCTGCTGGTCAACGACAAGGTCGCCGCTGTATTCGGTTGCTGGACCTCGGCCTCACGCAAAGCCGTGTTGCCGATCTTCGAGAAAGAAAACGGCTTGCTCTATTACCCAACCTTCTACGAAGGCCTGGAACAGTCGAAAAACGTGATCTACACCGGCCAGGAAGCGACCCAGCAGATCCTCGCCAGCCTCGATTGGATCGCCAAGACCAAAGGCGCCAAGACGTTCTACCTGGTCGGCTCGGACTATATCTGGCCGCGCACCTCGATGAAGATCGCGCGCAAGCACATTGAAAACGTATTGCACGGCACTGTGGTTGGCGAAGACTACTACCCGCTGGGCAACACCCAATTTGGTTCGCTGATCAACAAGGTCAAGCTGAAGAAGCCTGACGTGGTCTTCGCCGCGGTCGTGGGCGGCTCCAACGTGGCGTTCTACAAACAGCTCAACGCGGCGGGTGTGAATTCATCCAAGCAAACCCTGCTGACACTGTCGGTCACCGAAGACGAACTGCTGGGCATTGGCGGCGAAAACATGGCTGGTTTCTATGCCTCGATGAAGTACTTCCAGAGCCTGGACAACCCCAACAACAAAGCCTTCGTTGCCGCCTTCAAGGCCAAATACGGCAAGGACGCGGTGATCGGCGACGTGACCCAGGCCGCCTACCTCGGGCCGTGGTTGTGGAAAGCGGCGGTGGAGAAGGCCGGCAGTTTCGACGTGGATAAAGTCGTCGCTGCAAGCCCTGGTATCGAGTTGAAAAACGCGCCGGAAGGCTACGTGAAGATCCACGAAAACCACCACCTGTGGAGCAAGTCGCGTATCGGTGAAGTGCAGCCTGATGGCCAGTTCAAGGTGATCTACGAGTCGGATCTGATCGAGCCGAACCCGTTCCCCAAGGGCTATCAATAAGTTTCAGGCACACACAGATCCAACTGTGGGCACTGGCCTTGTGTGGGAGCTGGCTTGCCTGCGATGCAGGCGACTCGGTCTTGCAGCCAGACCGAGGTGATGCCATCGCAGGCAAGCCAGCTCCCACATAAATCAACAGCAGATTGCATTTCAACCTCCCGCTCAGGAGACCATCATCATGGAATGGCTATCGGAATTTGGGGCCATCGCGGCAATGCAGGGGTTCAACGGTTTGTCCGTGTTCTGCGTGCTGTTGCTGATGGCATTGGGGCTGGCGATCATCTTTGGTCAGATGGGCGTGATCAACATGGCCCACGGTGAGTTTTTGACCATTGGCGCCTACACCACCTACGTGTGTTCCAGCCTGACCGCGCATTTTGCGCCGAGCTTTCAACCCTATTACTTCTTCTTCGCCATCGCCCTGTCATTCCTGGTGGCCGGGGCCGTCGGCTGGCTGGTGGAGTGGGCGATGATCAGCCGCCTCTACAAACGCCCGCTGGACACTTTGCTGGCTACCTGGGGCTTGTCGCTGGTGATGCAACAAACCTTCCGCTCGGTGTTCGGCGCCCGTGAAGTCAGCGCCGAGCCGCCCGCGTGGTTGATGGGCTCGGTGAACTTCACCGATGCCATCGAAATTCCGCGTAACGGCTTGTTCATGATGGCCCTGACCTTGCTGCTGACCGCTGCGATATTTTTAATGCTGTACCGCTCGCGCTGGGGTTTGCAGGTACGCGCCACGGTGCAGAACCGCTTGATGAGCCGCGCAGTCGGCATCAACACGCGCAAGGTTGACCGCATGACCTTCGCCCTCGGCTGCGGCGTCGCGGGTGTGGCCGGTGCGGCCTTCACCACTATCGGTTCCACCGGGCCGACGGCGGGCTCGCAGTACATCGTCGACACCTTTTTGGTGGTGGTGTTCGGCGGCGCGCAAAGCCTGTTCGGCACCATCGCCTCGGCGTTTGTGATTGCCCAGACCCAATCGCTGTCGGAGTTTTTCCTTAGCGGCTCGATGGCCAAGGTGCTGACCTTGTCGTCGGTGATTCTGATCCTGATGCTGCGCCCGCAAGGGTTGTTCTCCATCAAAGTGCGCAAGTAGAGGCGAGCAGATGAAGGCTTTAGACAAGCTGCTGGGCGGCCAGCAAAACCTGATCGGCATTGTGCTGTTGGCGCTGCTGATAGTGGTGGTATTCCCCCTGACGCTCGATGCGTTTCGCCTGAATATGGTCGGCAAGTACCTGACTTACGCGTTCGTCGCGGTCGGGCTGGTGCTGTGCTGGGGTTATGGCGGCATTCTCAGTTTGGGCCAAGGCGTGTTTTTCGGGGTTGGCGGCTACTGCATGGCGATGTTTCTCAAGCTTGAAGCGTCTGACCCCGAGAGCACTAAAATCCAGTCCACACCGGGCATTCCGGATTTTATGGACTGGAACCAGATCACCGAACTGCCCTGGCTGTGGCAGCCGTTCCACAGCTTCAGCTTTACCCTGGTGGCGGTGATTGCGGTGCCGGTACTGCTGGCGTTCGTGATCGGCATGGCGCTGTTCAAGCGGCGTGTGGGCGATGTGTATTTCTCCATCGTCACCCAGGCGATTGCGCTGATCCTTACGGTGCTGATCGTCGGCCAGCAAGGGCTCACCGGCGGCGTCAACGGCATCACCGACCTCAAGACCCTGCTCGGCTGGGACCTGCGTACCGACAGCGCGAAGCTGATTTTGTACTTCATCAATGCCGGTTTGCTGTTTGGCTGCATTTTTATCGGTCGGTTTATCCTCGCCTCCAAGCTCGGCCGGTTGCTGATGGCCATGCGCGACAAGGAAGAGCGTGTGCGTTTTTCCGGCTATGACGTGGCCAGTTTCAAGATCTTTGTGTTTTGCGTGGCGGCTGCGTTTTCGGCGATTGGTGGGGCGATGTTTGCCTTGCAGGTGGGCTTTATGTCCCCTTCGTTTGTGGGCATCGTGCCGTCGATCGAGATGGTGATTTTTGCGGCAGTCGGCGGGCGCATGTCGCTGCTCGGCGCGGTGTATGGCGCGCTGCTGGTGAACTACGGCAAGACCTACTTTTCCGAGTCTTTCCCGGAGTTGTGGCTGTACCTGATGGGCGGGCTGTTTATTGCGGTGGTCATGTACTTTCCCAATGGGTTGGCCGGCTTGTGGGAAAGCCATGGGCGCCAGGCTTTGGCGAGGCTACTACGACGCAAACCCGTCTTGAAAACCCAGGCCAAACCTAAAACCCTGGAGACCCAGCCATGACTGCCGTCGGCTTTGAAATGAAAAAACCGGTGCTGGCCATCGAAGGCCTCACCGTGTCGTTCGACGGCTTCAAGGCGGTCGACAACCTTAACCTGTATATCGACCGCAATGAGGTGCGCGTGGTAATCGGCCCCAACGGCGCCGGCAAGACCACGGTGCTCGACCTGATCTGCGGCAAGACCCGCGCCACCAGCGGCAGCATCCAGTTCGATGGCCAGGAACTGACCAGGATGCGCGAGTACAACATCGTGCGCGCAGGTGTGGGGCGCAAGTTCCAGAACCCGTCGATCTACGAAAACCTCACGGTGTTCGAGAACCTCGAGATGTCGTACCCGGCGGGGCGCAAGGTCTGGGGTGCGCTGTTTTTCAAGCGTAGCGCCCAGGTGGTTGCGCGGGTGGAAGAAGTCGCCAGGGAGATCTTCCTCGGCGACTTGCTGCAACAACAGGCCGACCTGTTGTCCCACGGGCAAAAGCAGTGGCTGGAAATCGGCATGCTGTTGATGCAAGACCCCGAGTTGCTGATGCTCGACGAGCCGGTGGCGGGCATGAGCGTCAATGAGCGCGCGCAAACCGCCGAATTGCTCAAGCGCATCAGCCAGGGCCGTTCGGTACTGGTGATCGAGCACGACATGGAGTTCGTCAAAAGCATCGCCCACAAAGTCACGGTGCTGCACCAGGGCAAGGTGCTGGCCGAGGGCAGCATGGAGTCGGTGCAAAGCAACCCTAAAGTCATCGAAGTGTATTTGGGCCACTGAGGAATCCGGCATGTTCAAGATCGACCAGTTGTCCTGCGGCTATGGCCAGAGCCAGATTCTTCATGACTTGGACCTCAACGTGGCCAAGCGCGAAATCGTTGCGGTGATGGGGCGCAATGGCATGGGCAAGACCACCTTGTTCAAGAGCCTGATGGGGATTTTGCCGCAGTGGAAAGGCCAGGTCAGTGTGGACGGGCACGACGTCTCGGCGCTGGAAACCCATGAGCGGGTGGAGCGTGGCATTGCCTACGTGCCACAAGGGCGGATGATTTTCCCGAGCATGACCGTGCTGGAAAATATCCAGACCGGCTTGCCTGCATCCGCGCGCGGCAAGGTGCCGGAGGATTTGTATGCGCTGTTTCCGGTGCTGCATGACATGCAGTCACGCAAGGGCGGCAACCTTTCCGGCGGCCAGCAACAGCAGTTGGCAATTGCCCGGGCGTTGGCGACCAACCCCAAGGTGTTGTTGCTCGATGAGCCGACCGAGGGCATCCAACCTTCAATTATCAAGGACATTGCGCGCACGCTGAAGGAGATTCGCAACCTGCGGGATTTGACCATTGTGGTGTCCGAGCAAGTGCTGTCGTTTACCCTGGAAATTGCCGACCGGTTTCTGGTGATCGAGAAGGGCCGCTTCGTGATCGAAGAAACCCGCGACCGGGTGAATGAGGCGACTATCAGCCGCTACCTGTCCGTCTGAACAACACAGTCCAAATGTGGGAGCGGGCTTGCTCGCGAATGCGGTGTATCAGTTAAAGATAAATTAACTGACCTACCGCATTCGTGAGCAAGCCCGCTCCCACAGTTGTTTTGTGTCTGCCTTGAAAATCTCATACGTCATCCAACGTATTCCCCGTTTTACCTGGCTCGTCGAGACTGGTTTCAACGCTTCACACCATCCGTCCAGGAGCCAGCCCATGACCGAAACGCTGATCAAAGTCGACCTCAACCAACCTGTCACCGAAAACGAGCAGATCCATAACCGCTGGCACCCGGATATCCCGATGGCCTGTTGGGTCAAGCCCGGCGACGACTTCATCCTGGAAACCTATGATTGGACCGCCGGCGCGATCAAGAACAACGACGACGCCAGTGACGTGCGCGATGTGGACCTGTCCACCGTGCATTACCTGTCTGGCCCGGTGGGCGTGCACGGTGCCGAACCGGGCGACTTGCTGGTGGTGGATTTGCTCGATATCGGCGCCAAGGCCGAATCGCAGTGGGGCTTTAACGGGTTTTTCTCACGCCAGAACGGCGGTGGTTTTCTCACCGATCACTTTCCCAGCGCACAAAAAGCCATCTGGGATTTCAAGGGCATGTTCACCCGTTCGCGGCATATCCCAGGGGTTAATTTCGCCGGCTTGATCCACCCAGGGTTGATCGGCTGCCTGCCCGACCCGGTGATGCTTGCCGACTGGAACCGCCGCGAACAGGAACTGATCGACACCAACCCCACACGCGTGCCACCGCTGGCCAACGCGCCGCTGGCCGCGACCGCGCACATGGGCAAACTCAAGGGTCAGGCCCGCGACGACGCCGCCGCCACTGGCGCGCGCACCGTGCCGCCGCGTGAGCATGGCGGTAACTGCGACATCAAGGATTTGTCCCGTGGCTCGAAGATCTTTTTTCCGGTCTACGTCAACGGCGCCGGGTTGTCGGTAGGCGATTTGCACTTCAGCCAGGGCGACGGCGAAATCACCTTTTGCGGCGCCATCGAAATGGCCGGCTGGGTGCATATGAAGGTCGAGCTGATCAAGGGCGGCATGGCCAAATACGGGATCAAGAACCCGGTGTTCAAGCCGAGCCCGATCACGCCGAACTACAAGAACTACCTGATCTTCGAAGGCATCTCGGTGGACGAGCAGGGCCAGCAGCACTACCTGGATGTCAACGTCGCTTACCGCCAGGCATGCCTGAACGCGATCAACTACCTGACCAAGTTCGGCTATTCGCCCGCCCAGGGTTATGCGTTGCTCGGTTCGGCACCGGTGCAGGGGCATATCAGCGGCGTGGTGGACATTCCAAACGCCTGCGCCACCTTGTGGCTGCCGACGGAAATCTTCGAATTCGATATCAACCCCAACGCCAACGGCCCAACCAAGTTTCTTGACGGCAGTATCGACCTGCCCATCGCCCCGGACCTGTAGCCATGCCGACCTACGAATACGCCTGCCAGACGTGCGGCACCTTTACAATGCTGCGTCCGATCGCGCAGCGCAACGAGCCCAGCCAGTGTCCGCACTGCGACGGGCCGGGCGGGCAACTCAGGGTATCGGCTCCGGCGCTGCAAACGCTGTCAGCCAACCAGCGCAAGGCCATCGCCGGCAACGAACGCAGCGCCCATGCGCCGCAGACCGTCGGTGAATATCAGCAGAGCCGCCGGCATCCGGCGGGGTGCAGTTGTTGTGGCAGCAGCAAACAAGTCGAGCCGAGCAAGGCCAACCCCTTGGGGCTCAAAACCAAGACCGGGCCACGGCCGTGGATGATCAGCCACTAGATCAGGAGTGTTGTTATGCGTCATGGCGATATTTCCAGCAGCCCCGACACCGTCGGTGTCGCGGTGGTCAACTACAAAATGCCGCGCCTGCACAGCAAGGCCGATGTGATCGAGAACGCCAAAAAGATTGCCGAGATTATCGTGGGCATGAAGCAGGGCCTGCCGGGCATGGACCTGGTGGTGTTCCCGGAATACAGCACCATGGGCATCATGTACGACCACGACGAGATGATGGCGACTGCCGCGAGTATTCCCGGCGAGGAGACCGTGATTTTCTCCAGCGCCTGCCGCCAGGCGAACACTTGGGGCGTGTTTTCCCTCACGGGTGAGCGGCACGAAGAACATCCACACAAGGCGCCGTACAACACGCTGGTGTTGATCAACAACCTTGGTGAAATCGTGCAGCGCTATCGCAAGTGCATTCCCTGGTGCCCCATCGAGGGTTGGTATCCCGGCGACCGCACCTATGTGTGTGACGGGCCGAAAGGCATGAAGGTCAGCCTGATCATTTGCGATGACGGCAACTACCCGGAGATCTGGCGCGATTGCGCGATGAAGGGCGCCGAGTTGATCGTGCGCTGCCAGGGCTATATGTACCCGGCCAAGGAGCAGCAGGTGCAGATGTCCAAGAGCATGGCCTGGGCCAATAACTGCTATGTGGCCGTGGCGAATGCCGCAGGCTTTGACGGGGTGTATTCGTACTTTGGTCACTCGGCGATCATCGGCTTTGATGGGCGCACATTGGGCGAGTGTGGCGAAGAAGAAATGGGCATCCAGTACGCGCAATTGTCGGTTTCGCAGATCCGCGATGCACGCGCCAATGACCAGTCGCAGAACCATCTGTTCAAGTTGCTGCATCGCGGCTACACCGGTATGCATGCTTCGGGAGATGGCGACAAAGGCGTGGCGGACTGCCCGTTCGAGTTCTACCGCACCTGGGTGCTGGACGCGCAAAAGGCCCAGGAGTATGTCGAGGCATTTACCCGCAGTACCGTTGGTGTCGCCGAATGCCCGGTGGGGCAGTTGCCCAATGGTGGCAAACAAAAGACAGCGGACTAAACCTGGCGAAACACACCCTCTGTGGCGAGGGAGCTTGCTCCCGCTGGGCTGCGCAGCAGCCCCAAAATCTAAGGAGCGCTGCGCAGCGGCCCCAAAATCCAAGGAGCGCTGCGCACTGGAGCGCCAGCCCGATCCAGCGCGAGCAAGCGCCCTCGCCACAGGTTATTCACTGTCCTTTTGATTAGAGGGTGAGGCATGCGTTTTACCTTTGAACCGGCCCAGGTCATGGCCTTGCTGCGCAGCCGTATCGTCGGCCAGGACGCAGCCTTGGCCCAGGTGGAAGGGCTGCTGAAAGTGGTCAAGGCCGATATCGGTGAGCGCGATCGGCCGCTGAGTGTCAACCTGTTCATGGGGCCGACCGGTGTCGGCAAAACCGAAATCGTGCGCCTGCTGGCCCAGGCGCTGCACGGTCGGGCTGACGGGTTTTGCCGCATCGATATGCACACGCTGGCCCAGGAGCATTACGCCGCCGCACTCACCGGCGCGCCACCGGGGTATGTGGGCAGCAAAGAAGGTATCAGCCTGTTCAACAGCGAGTTGATCCAGGGCACCTACAGTCGTCCCGGCATTGTGCTGTTCGATGAATTGGAGAAAGCCAGCCAGGAGGTGGTGCGCAGCTTGCTGGGTATTCTCGAAAACGGCCAACTGACCCTGGCCGGAGGCACGCGAACGTTGGACTTTCGCAACAGCCTGATCTTCATGACCAGCAATGTCGGCGCGCAACAGGCGCGTCGGCATCGCCAACGGTTTGGCCAGGGCTGGCGGCGCTGGATACGCGCCTTGGTGCGGGGTGAGGCAGCAGTGCTGGAAGAGGCGCTGCACGCGCACTTCGAGCCGGAGTTTCTCAATCGCATTGACCGCATCTTGATGTTCGAACCCATCGACACTCAGTGGCTTAACGCGCTGCTGGAGGTGGAGCTGGGCAAGCTCAACCAGCGCTTGGCAGCGCAACAGCGGTCATTGCATGTGGATGCGCAGGCGAGGGCGTGGCTGTGTCGTCGGCACGATGTGCGCTTTGGTGCGCGGGCGCTGGGCCGACGCCTGCGGGTAGAACTGGAACCGGCGATTGCTGAATGCCTGCTGCGCGAACCTGCCGTGCAAGCAATGCGCGTGACCCTGCGCGGCGAGCAGTTGGAGGTTTCAGCGCAATAGCTTGCGGATTATAAAAACATCGCTAATATGATCCGGGTAAAACAAATAACATCCGGGTAATAATCCGTGCCTACGCAAAACCTACCGCTGTGCACTGCCTTTGTCCGTCACCAACGCGTTGCCGCCGGCGCCTATTCCCAGGTGGCCGAAGCGCTGGCGGGGCTTGACCTGCCCACCGGCAGTTTCCTGGTCTTCGACGATGCCACCGGCACGCAGGTCGACTATCCGTGGCCTGCGGGGTATGCGCCTGTGCAAGCGGCACCGGCCCAAGTCGATGCAGCGCAGCCTGCAGTGCCCGCGGTCGGGCGCCCCAAGCTGGGCGTGGTTGCGCGGGAAGTTACGCTGCTGCCGCGCCACTGGGAGTGGCTGGCCCAACAACGGGGCGGCGCTTCGGCGGCATTACGCCGGTTGGTGGACGAAGCGCGCAATGTTCACGCTGCCCATGATCAAATGCGCCAGGCCAAAGAAGCCAGCTATCGTTTCATGAGCGCCATCGGCGGTGACCTGCCAGGGTTTGAAGACGCGTCACGGGCGCTGTTTGCGCAAGAAGGGGCTGACTTTTCCCATAAAATCGCGCATTGGCCGGTGGACGTGCAGACGTACCTGGCCTGGCTGTCACGCAATGCCTTTACTGCATAACAATAATTCAAGGATTCAAACCAGCATGGACGTCACCCCAAAGCGGCCGTTGTGGCAGATCTACCTGATGTTTCTGGCGCCCATGGTGCTGTCCAACTTCCTGCAAAGCTTTTCCGGCACCCTCAACGGCATCTATGTCGGGCAGATGCTCGGCACCCAGGCGCTGGCGGCGGTGTCGGGGATGTTCCCCATCGTGTTTTTCTTTATTGCGTTGGTGATCGGCCTCGGGGCGGGCGCTTCGGTGTTGATCGGCCAGGCCTGGGGCGCCCAGGAAACCGCGATGGTCAAGGTGATCACCGGTGCCACCCTGACACTTGGGGCGCTGGTGGGTTTGATCGCGGCGGTGCTGGGCAGCCTGTTCGCGCGCCCGGCGTTGCAGGCGTTGGGTACGCCAATCGATGTACTCGACGACGCGGTGGGCTATGCCCAGATGATGATGTTGATCATGCCGTTGCTGCTGGTGTTTATCCTCTACACCCAGCTGTTGCGGGGTGTGAGCGATACGGTTTCGCCGTTGCTGGCGTTGATGGTTTCGACGCTGGTCGGCCTGCTGCTGACCCCGGCGCTGATTCGCGGCTGGATCGGCTTGCCACCCATGGGAATCCAGAGTGCGGTGTATGCGGGCTTGGTGGGCAACGCGGCGGCCATGCTGTTTCTGATTTTGCGTCTGCGCCATAAAAACCATGTGATGGCGCCGGACCGTGAACTGCTCGCGGCCTTGCGCCTGGACCGGGCGATCCTCGGCAAAGTCCTGCGCATCGGCTTGCCAACCGGTTTGCAGATGGTGGTGTTGTCGCTGTCGGAGCTGGTGATTCTGGCACTGGTCAACGGTCATGGCTCACAAGCCACGGCCGCCTATGGCGCGGTGACGCAGATCGTCAATTACGTGCAGTTCCCGGCGCTGTCGATTGCGATCACAGCCTCGATCCTCGGTGCCCAGGCAATCGGTGCCGGGCGCCTGGAGCGTATCGGGCCGATCCTGCGCACCGGGCTTATGATCAACCTGTGCCTCACCGGTGGCCTGATCCTGTTGGGTTACCTGCTGTCCCACTGGTTGCTGGGTTTGTTCATCACCGACGACGCGGCGCGGCTCAATGCCGAGCACCTGCTGCATATCATGCTGTGGAGCATCCTGGTGTTCGGGTTCCAGGCGGTGATCGGCGGGATCATGCGCGCCAGCGGCGTGGTGCTGATGCCGGTGGTGATTTCGATCTTCTGTGTGCTGTGTGTTGAACTGCCGATGGCGTATCTGTTCAACGCGCACTTCGGCCTGGAAGGCGTGTGGATGGCATTCCCGGTCACCTACCTGGCGATGCTGGTGTTGCAGAGCGCCTATTACCGCTTGGTGTGGCGCCACAAGCAGATCAAGCGGCTGGTGTGACAGGTTGCTTTAGACCTTGCAGTAACAGTTCCAGCGCCTGCAAACCTTCTTGCAGGCGCAGGTTCGGTTGGTCATCGCGGGCGATCCACAGCGCCGTGTTGATCAGGCTGCCATTGATCAACTGAGCCAGCGCGACGCTGGGGGCTTGTGCCATCACACCGGCCTGCATCATCACCTCCAGCAACTGGCGCAGGGATTCCACGCACTGTTGCTGTGAGCCGGTATCACCGAGTACGGCCGGCGCATCTTGCAACACAATGCGTCGGATCTCGCCCTCCTGGGCCATGCGCAAATAGGCGCGGCAGCGTTCACAAAAGCCGCTCCAAGGGTCTCGCGCCTGGTCGCTGATGCGCTGCAGATGCGCATCCATCTGCGCGTCGAGCTCGGCGACCACCGCCGCCAACAAGCCTTTCTTGTCGACGAAGTGGTGGTACAACGCACCGCGGGTGAGGCCGGCGCGCGCGGTAAAATCATCCATCGAGGTGTTGGCGTAGCCTTGTGTGGCGAAGGCTTGGCGAGCGCTGGCGATCAGCCGGGCGCGGGTGGCGTCGATCATTTCGGTACGGGCTCGGCTCATGGGTAAGGCTCGCGTTAGCTCAGTGAGTGATTGACATACGGTGCGTATGTTACGCATGCTTTGTAACATACGCACCGTATGTATTTTGCCTTGATACCTGCAAATCGCAAGGTTGAGGCGCTGAGGAAGAGGTTGAGCAGGATGGCAAATCCCTACGCCGAGTTATTCCAGGCCCCAGGCAGCCGGGCTTTTGTACTGGCGGGCATGCTGGCGCGCATGCCGATCTCGATGACCGGTATCGGCCTGATCACCATGCTCTCGCAAGTGCATGGCGGCTATGGCCTGGCAGGCGCGGTGGCAGCGGTGTTTGCGTTGGCGACGGCATTCTGCACGCCGCAGGTGTCGCGCCTGGTGGACCGCTACAGCCAAGGCCGGGTGCTGCCGCTAGCGGCGCTGATCGGCGGCGGGGCGTTATTGCTGTTGTTGCTGTGCACACGTTTGCAGGCGCCGAACTGGATGTTGTTTGTGTGTGCCGCACTGGCTGGTTGCATGCCGAACATGTCGGCCATGGTGCGGGCGCGCTGGACCGAGTTGTACCGCGGCCAGCCCAGGCTGCAAACCGCGTTTGCCCTGGAGTCGGTGCTCGATGAGGTGTGTTTCATCATCGGCCCGCCGATTTCGGTAGGGCTGAGCGTGGTGCTGTTCCCGGAAGCAGGGCCATTGGTGGCAGCGCTGCTGTTGGCGGTTGGCGTCACCACGTTTGTGTTGCAGCGCGCGACAGAACCGCCGGTGCATGCGCAGCAAGACCAGCACGGCCGCTGGTTGATCGCCTCATCGTCGGTACTGATCCTGATGATCCTGCTGCTCGCCATGGGCGTGATCGTGGGGGTGGTGGATGTGGTCAGCGTGGCCTTCGCCCAACACCAGGGCCAACCGGCAGCGGCCAGTATCGTGTTGTCGGTGTACGCCATCGGCTCGTGCCTGGCGGGTTTGGCCTTTGGCACGCTGAAGCTGAAGGCTTCATTGCCACGACAGTTTCTGTTTTGCGGCGTAGCCACCGCGTTGACCACCTTACCGCTACTGCTGGTGACCAATATCCCCGGGCTGGCGGCGGCGATTTTTATCTCCGGGCTGTTCTTTGCCCCAACGTTGATCGTCTCCATGGCTTTGGTGGAGCAAGTGGTGCCGCCCAGCCGCCTGACTGAAGGGATGACCTGGCTGATCACCGGCCTGAGCATCGGCGTGGCCATTGGTGCGGCCAGCTCTGGTTGGATGATCGACCACTTTGGCGCGACCAGCGGGTTCTGGGTGGCATTGGCGGCGGGTGCGGTGGTATTGGGTTCGGCGGTGCTGGGTTATCGGCGGCTGGGGTGAGGTTTACACCTTATATCGCGCGCTGCTGCGGTGCCATTCGTTATTGCCAGCCAGCCAGGCCCGCACGCCATCCAGGAAGCGTTTTAGTGCCGGTGAGGCGTGCTTGAGCAGTTCGTGCTCTTTGGTTTTGTATCGCTGGATTATTTTGTTGTGAATGTCGGCGGTCAACCACAGCCCTTCCTGTAAGGAGCAATTCTGTTCGCGTGCCAGCAACCACGGGAGTTTGAAGTCGCTGGCTTCAGACACGTTTTCCTTAGGCCCGGAGTACACGTCATTGGCGATGATGGTTGCACTCGCCGCGAGGGTCACAGCCTCTCGTACCGGCGTTGAGAAATAAGTGTCGGTGTCGAGTTCATAACCGCCAATAACATCAATCAATGCGATACAGGGTAAAAAGCTGTTGACCTGCCGATGCGCCAGGTACTCCCAGACTGGCGGCAGGCTCTGTTCGATGCGCCAAGTGGCCTCTGCGCTCATGCTTACAAACATGGCAACGGTTTCCAGGCGGACTCGGGCGGATTGCGAGGGCGTACCGAAGCGATTCAGATGCTTCATATACCCTTGTAAACCTCGAAGTACTGGATCGCCTTCCAGCGCCTGCTGCAGCGCGAGGTCATAGGGTGCATTGAGGTAGGCCTTATCCAAAGTCGTCAGCGCCAGGCTCAAGCGAGAACCTAGCAGGCGGGGGTTGGAACCACTTTGTTCGTCATCGCAATACTGGTCGTCCAGTGCAAATAAAGCGGCGAAGCATTTAGCTGCCAGCATCAGGTGTTCCGGGGTCTGAGCGTCAGGGTGGCACAGCATCGCAAAGCGTCCGTAATTCTCTGCCTGCATTTTTTCCAGCTTGCCGTCGAAAATCCCCACCCCCTTGACCCATGCCAGTAACCGCTGATTGATTTGATTACCCAATTGTTCATCCACCTGCGCGGGTGATGGGTAATCGAGCGGGGGAATTTCAAAGGAGGCCGAGTTGTTTTTTGAGTGATTCATTATTGCTGCTCCTGCACTAGAGACTGTCGGTTGGTGGCATGATCAAGGAAGATGCGTGCAGTAGTTGCTCCAGCTGATTATGCGGGGTGGCTGGGCCGTAGCGGGTTTGAACATACGCATCCAGTAAGCGAATGAAGTCTTGAGCGATACCGGCGCCTTTGAGCGTCAAAACCTTTTCGCCATCGATAAACACCGGCGCCGAGGGGTGTTCTCCGGCACCTGGCAATGAAATGCCGATATCCGCCAGCCGGCTTTCGCCCGGGCCGTTGACGACGCAGCCCATGACCGCAACCTGCATGCGCTCAACGCCGGGGTAGCGCGTGCGCCATACTGGCGTTTGTTCTCGCAGGTACGCTTCGATCTGTTGCGCCAATGCCTGGAAGAACGAACTGGTGGTGCGCCCACACCCGGGGCACGCAACCACCTGTGGGGTAAACGCGCGCAAGCCCATGGTTTGCAGGATTTGCTGGGCCACCTGGACTTCTTTGGCGCGCTCACCGCCGGGCTTCGGGGTGAGGGAAATACGCAGGGTGTCGCCAATGCCTTCTTGCAACAGCACAGCAAGAGCCGCCGTTGATGCGACGATGCCTTTGGAACCCATGCCTGCTTCGGTCAGCCCCAGGTGCAGGGGATAATCACAGCGTACCGCCAGGTTGCGATACACAGCGATCAAGTCCTGTACCTGGCTGACCTTGGCCGACAACACGATATGATCGGCCGACAACCCGACCTCGATCGCCCGGTTGGCATAGTCCAGCGCCGACACCACCAGGGCTTCGCGCATGACCGTATCGCTTGTCAGTGGCACGGGCAGGGCGGCATTGGCGTCCATCATGCGCGCCAACAAGTCCGGGTCGAGACTGCCCCAGTTGACCCCGATGCGTACCGGCTTGCCATGGCGACAGGCGATTTCGATCATCTGGCAGAACTGTTCATCGCGTCGCGCGCCTTTACCGACATTGCCGGGGTTGATGCGGTACTTGGCCAGTGCCTGTGCACACGCAGGGTAGGCCGCCAGCAAGCGATGGCCATTGAAGTGAAAATCGCCCACCAGCGGTACATCAATGCCATGGCGGTCCAACAGATCGCGGATGTTCGCAACCTGGGCGGCCGCCTCGTGGCCATTGACGGTGATACGTACCAGTTCCGCGCCGGAGCGCGCCAGGCTTTCCACCTGGGCGGCGGTAGCCTGGGCGTCGGCGGTGTCAGTATTGGTCATGGCCTGGACCACAATAGGCGCGTCGCTGCCCAGGCAAAGAGCGCCGATTTTCACTTGGCGGGTAACACGACGTGAGGTGGGAATGTTCATGACCATGCCTCCTGCGGGCTATTGCCGGGCAATCAACCCGGCCGGGGGACGAAACAGCACCTGTTCTTCGAGGCCCGGCAAGGTCTGGATGTGCAGCGGGGCAATCCGCGCCAATGCCGCGATAACGTCCTGTACCGAGGCGTCCGGGGTCGAGGCACCTGCACTGATGCCCACGGTCATTTGTGGTGTAAACCAGCGACTGTCCACCTCGCTACCGTCGGCCACCAAGTGGCTGGGCTTGCCGCTGTGGTTGGCCACCGAGCATAACGTCATGGCGTTGGCGCTATGGGCGTTGCCGACCACCAGCAACACATCGACCAGGGGGCACAGTTCACGCACGGCCTGCTGGCGGTTCTGCACGGCGTAGCAAATGTCGCGGTCGTCTGGCCCGACAATATGCGGGTAGCGCTGCTTCAGGGCGTCGACCACGTGGCGGGTGTGATCGACACTCAGGGTGGTCTGGGTAAGGTAGGCCAGTGGGGTTTCGCAAGGAAACACCAGGGCCTGCACCTGCTCGATGGTCTGGATCAGGGTGATCGGCGCGTCTACCTGGCCCTGAATGCCAATGACCTCAGGATGGCCGGGCTCGCCGATCAGGATCAACTGATAACCTTTTGCGGCGTATTGACGCCCATGGTTATGCACCTTGGTTACCAGCGGGCACGTGGCATCAAGCACGTGAAGTTGACGCTTGCGCGCCTGTTGCTCGACAGCCCGTGCGACCCCGTGGGCGCTGAAAATAGTCACCGCGCCCAGCGGTGCCTGCTCCAGATCGTCGACGAAAACTGCGCCCCGGTCCTGCAGCGTCTGAACCACATGGCGGTTATGCACAATCTCATGACGCACGTAGACCGGTGCGCCGTAGAGTGCCAAGGCCTGTTCAACCGTGTCTATTGCACGTACCACCCCGGCACAGAAACCCCGTGGTTGAGCGAGGATAACGTTCATGCCGGTGCGCTCACCGGGAAGGCTGTGGTGTCGCTGAGCGACGGGCACCCCAACTGGTATTCATCGGCGAATCGCTGGAGGGATCGGACGATGCCCATGGCGTCCAGCCCGTAATTGCGCAAGAGCTGTTCAGGCGTACCGTGCTCAATAAACTGATCGGGCAGGCCCAGCTGCAGCAGTGGAGGGTGCAGGTTCTGGCTGGACAGGTATTCCAGGCAGGCCGATCCGGCACCGCCCATGATGCACCCTTCTTCAATGGTGACCAGCCAATCATGCTGGCGCGCCAGCGTCTGGATCAGGTCGCGGTCCAGCGGTTTGATAAAACGCATGTTGGCTACCGTGGCGTCGAGCAGTTCAGCGGCTTCCAGGGCTTTTTGTGTCATGGCGCCAAAGGCCAGGATGGCGATGCGATTTCCTCGGACCTGGCTACAGGTGCGGCGGATCTCGCCTTTACCAAGCGGTAGTTCGGTGAGTGCGGACAAAGGTGCCACGCCGCTGCCCGAACCCCTTGGATAACGTACTGCACAAGGGCCGGGTTGTTGCACCGCGGTGTGCAGCATCTGCCGACATTCTTGCTCGTCGGCCGGCGCCATCAGGGTCAGGTGGGGGATGCAGCGCAAATAGGCGATATCGAAGGCGCCCATGTGGGTTGCACCATCGGCTCCCACAATGCCGGCGCGGTCGATGGCAAACACCACAGGCAATTGCTGCAAGGCAATGTCATGGATCAGTTGGTCATAGCCCCGCTGCAGAAACGTTGAATAGATGGCCACCACCGGTTTCATGCCTTCGGCAGCGAGGCCGGCGGCAAAGGTCAACGCGTGCTGTTCAGCAATGCCGACATCGAAATAACGCTCGGTAAACTGTCGCTCGAATGCGACAAGGCCGCTGCCTTCGCGCATGGCCGGGGTAATCACGACGATGCGTGAGTCGCGCTCGGCTGCATCCGCCAGCCACTGGCCAAATACCTGGGTATACGTGGGCACAGTGGGGGCTGGTGCAAGAATGCCCTGCACCGGATTGAACTTGCCCGGCCCGTGATAGAGCACCGGGTCGGCAGCGGCCGGCGAGTAGCCATGACCTTTTTGCGTAACGATATGCAGCAGTTGTGGCCCACGGCAGTGTTTCATGCGGCGCAGGATGGACACCAACTCATCCAGGTCGTGCCCGTCGATTGGGCCGTTGTAACTCAAGCCCAGTGCCTTGAACAGATTGTTCTCATGGCAGCCATCGCGATTGGCGGTCAAGGCGCCCAGGTGCTCGCGCAGCATGCCCACCGAAGGGGAGATCGACATGTCATTATCATTAAGGATCACCAGAAGCGGCAGGTCGCGATACAAGCCCGCATTGTTCAGCGCCTCAAAGGCCATGCCGCCGCTCAAGGCACCGTCGCCGATCACGGCGATGCAATGGCGCGGGTGTGCCAGGTGTCGAGCCGCCAGGGCCATGCCCAGTGCGGCTGAAATCGATGTGCTCGAGTGCGCGGTCCCAAAGCAGTCGTAGCTTGATTCACAGCGGCGAGGAAATCCCGAAATCCCACCGAACTGACGAATACCGCCCATCTCCTCGCGCCGCCCGGTGAGAATCTTGTGGGCATAGGCCTGGTGCCCGACGTCCCAGACAATTCGGTCATCCGGGGTGTTGAACACGTAATGCAGGGCGACGGTCAACTCGACCGTGCCCAGGTTAGCCGAAAGATGGCCGCCTGTGGCACTCACACTGCCTAGGATGAACGCCCGTAGTTCATCCGCCAAAGGGCGTAGTGCAGCGGGGTGCAAGGTTCGCAGGCGGGCAGGGCTGTCGACGCTGCTGAGGAGATCGAACATGGCGGGGCTCCTTCGCGCTTCAGGGCATTATGACGCTGTCGGCGTAGTTGACGGCATGGGCGATAGAACGCTGTTGTGCTTCACTGTCAAACGACGTCGAGTCATAACGTGCGGTATCATTTTCCAGCCAGTGCTGATGTCCACTCAGCCAATACCTCAGGCCTTGGATATAGTGGTTAAGTGCAGGGCTTGCAGGGTCAAGAAGTTGCTCTGATAGTTTCGTGAAGCGCTCTATTTCAATACGCACTTTATTCGCGCTCAGCTCAATACCCTCTTGCAGCGAGTGCTGTTGACCCGCCAATAGCATAACGATGTTTGCGCTCTGCCCTGGTTGTTTAAGTTCACTGCTCACGCTAAAGATGTCATTGATCAAACTGACAATCGTATTGGCACTCTCTTTGAGTTGTCGTACCTGGGGGCAGAAACGCACCTCGCTCTCCAGCGGCGCTGCCGTAGCGCTGTCGAGCAGTGCAATACAGGGGACCACACCACTGCCGTGCCGACGGGCACATCCGTACTGGCGTAGCGCCATCCGCTCACCGTTCAAGCGCCCCAGGATCAGCAGCGCAGTGCTGGCGAACACCATGCGCGTACCATGGGCGAAATGCTCAAAGCGTTCTGCACCCACTTGCCCACGCAAACGCTGGCAGATATCGAGCAGGGCACGCTCGCCAAACCCCGGTTGGGCCTGGGTGTCGTTCAGGTCAAGCACGTCGATGACCGCGGTGATATGGTCGACAGTGCGCGGCGACAGATGCTTGGCCCAGTCAAACAACAAATCATCGACCAGGAACAACCAGGCGATGTAGTCGGCGATGGTTTTGAGTAAATCCAGTGGAGCGCGGGGATAGCAGCGTGCAGCCAGCCAACCGTAGCGAGCCTTGATCGTACGGGCGCGAAGTGCTTGGTTGGGGATCAGTTGGTAGTGTTCCACCCACTCAATGACGTGCTGTTCAACGGCCTGCGCATGGGGCGAGCAGGCATCAGGCCAACTAAAGGTGAAGACAGGCATGCATAAACTGTCGGGTTCGTTCATAGCAAGACTCCGAAGTGTCTTTGCCATTGGACGGTACTGCGGACCAACAACGATGGGTGGGAGAAAGTGTCAAGGAGAAGTTGTTTAATCTAGAGGTTTAAAAGCTTAATGCAAGGCGGTCATTTAGGTTTATTTGGAATCGAAACTTTTAAAAAAAGTACTAAGCACAGGTATAGAAGTAAATGTGTTTTAGTCTATCGCCAGTGGGTCTGTATAGCGTGTTGCAAAACGTCTGTGGGTGCTTGGTATTATTGGGCACGGATTACATAAAAGGGATGGCAAAAAATCATGGTGCAACGCCTGCTCGTTCTCGGTTCAACCGGGTCGGTCGGCGACAGCGTTTTGGATGTAGTCGCGCGTCACCCAGCGTCATTGATGGTATATGGGCTTTCAGCCCATCGGCGGATAGACAAGCTGTACCAGCAATGCCGGCAATTTCGCCCTGCGATAGCGGTGGTCAGCGAGCCGCAACACGCCATCGAGTTGCAGGCTCACTTACTCGCGGCCGATGTTCCTACGCAAGTGCTGTGCGGTGTCGAAGCCTTATGCAGTGCCGCCAGCGCGCCGGACGCCGATACGGTGGTAGCCGCCATTGTCGGCGCAGCAGGTTTGCTACCGACGTTGAGTGCCGCGCAGGCAGGCAAGAAAATTCTCCTGGCCAACAAGGAGGCGCTGGTCATGTCGGGCGCTGTGTTCATTGAGACGGCTGCCAATGCCGGCGCAGTCGTGATCCCGCTGGACAGTGAGCACAATGCAATCTTCCAATGTTTGCAAGGGTGTCAGGGCATGCTTGAAGGCGTCGAGCGCCTGATTCTCACTGCATCGGGTGGACCATTCCGGAATCGGCCAGCAGACAGCTTGGCCGACGTCACCCCCGATCAAGCCTGCGCCCACCCCAACTGGTCCATGGGCCGCAAGATCTCCGTGGATTGCGCGACGATGATGAATAAAGGGCTGGAAATCATCGAGGCCCATTGGTTGTTCAACCTGCCGGCCAGTCGCATTCAAGCGCTGATCCACCCGCAGAGCGTGGTGCATTCGATGGTAGTGTTTCGCGATCAGTCGGTTATGGCGCAACTGGGCAACCCCGATATGCGCATGCCTGTCGCCCACGCCCTGGCCTATCCGCAACGAATGGAGTCAGGTGTAGAACCCTTGGACCTGACACGTTTCGACGGCCTGACATTCGAACACCCCGATGTTGAGCGCTTTCCGTGTCTGGGCCTGGCATTGCAGGTATTGGCTGATGGTGCCCGGGCCAGTGCCGCCCTGAGTGCGGCCAACGAAGTGGCCGTCGAGGCGTTTCTGGGGCGGCGCATTCGGTTCACCCATATTTCCCAGGTGGTCGAGCAGACGTTGCAGGAGATCGACGTGCCGACGCAATCCGACCTTGAGGCGGTCCTCGCCCTGGATCATCAGGCACGTCGCCTGGCCCGCGAGCACGTGCGGTTGTGCGGTTTGAGCCGCTAACGTTGGCGTCAGCCCACTGCAGGGCAAGCGTCCCCACTGTGATGTTGCAAGAACTCATTCAGCGCCTGCCGCGTCAGGTCATTGAGCGTCACTTTCTTGCGCGTCGCCGCCAGGGCCGCTGCCAAATGCAAGTCGTGGCCGACGCGCACGTTGAATGAACCTTTGCAAGGCTTCTCCGGGGTTTGTCCGAGTGTCTGGCAGGTCACGAGGTAGTCATCCACGGCCTCACGGAACGCCGCGTCCAGCTCGGCGACGGTTTTGCCTTCGTAGCTCACCAGTGCCTTGATGAACAGCACCTTGCCGAACAGGCAGTTGTCTTCGAGGCTGGCTTCGATAGAGCCGATGTAGCCTTGGTGTTTCAGTTGGTTGTCCACTGAATCAGTTCTCCTGATTTCAATTGTTCGATGATCTGGCGCCGAATGTAGTGTTTCAGTTCGTTGCCGGGGTGAGGCCTGTGCAAGGTGATCATTGCACTGGGGTTGCCGATATCGAATTTTACGCGGCTTCCAGCCCCTTCAATCTGTCTGTAGCCGAGCTGGTGCAGCAGCGTTACCAGCTCAGGCCAGGTAAAAGCCATGTGCTCATTGAGCAGTTTGGCGAGCAGCTTTTCATTTTTGGACACGGCGTTCCCTGCGTGTAACTAAATGTAGTTGCAAAAAGTGGTGTTCGTCAATGCTAGCTCGAGATTGCAAGGCTTGGCTGAGATTGATGTAACCCTTGATGACACCGCACTTCACGCCGCTTACGCCCCGCTAATTTTTCCTTGTCCGGTTCGTTTTATAGGGACGACGTGCCTTTGTGCTTCCTGCCTATTGTTCCGGACTCCAAGAAATGAATGCTGAAGACTCCTTGAAACTTGCTCGCCGGTTTATCGGGTTGCCCCTGGAAAAGCGCCAGGTTTTCCTGCAAGCCCTACAGAAAGAAGGCGTGGATTTTTCCCGGTTTCCGATTCCGGCAGGGGTGGAGGTGGAGGATCGCCAGGCGCTGTCCTACGCGCAGCAACGTATGTGGTTTCTGTGGCAACTGGACCCGACCAGTGGTGCCTATAACCTGCCGGGCGCCGTGCGGTTAAAAGGCGCCCTCAGCCTGCGCGCACTGGAGCAGGCATTCGCAAGCCTGGTGGCACGTCATCAAACCCTGCGCACGGTGTTCCAGCGCCAGGCCGACGATCGTTTGCTGCAAGTTGCCATCGAGCCGTCGGTTGTCGTCGAGCCTCTGGACTTCAGTGCGCTGGCCTTTGACGAGCGCGAGCAGGCCGTCAACCAGGCGGCGACCCGTCAATCGCTGTTGCCCTTCGACCTGGAAAACGGCCCGCTGCTGCGTGTGCAATTGCTTAAACTCGATGCGCAAGAGCACGTGCTGCTGCTGACCCTGCACCACATCGTCTCCGATGGCTGGTCGATGAATGTGCTGATCGACGAATTTATTCGCTGCTACGACGCCCACGAACGCAACGAAACGCCGCAGTTGCCGGCGCTGCCGATCCAGTACAGCGACTACGCCCTGTGGCAGCGCCGTTGGCTGGAAGCGGGGGAGCAGGCGCGCCAGCTTGAGTACTGGCAGGCCCGTCTGGGTGATGAACATCCGGTGTTGGAGCTGCCCACCGATCGCCCGCGCCCGGCCATGCCCAGCTACCAGGGCACCCGGCATAATTTCGCCATCGATTCCGGCCTGGCCGCGCAACTGCGCAGCTGTGCGCAAAAGCACAATGTGACCCTGTTCATGTTGCTGTTGGGCGCTTTCAACGTGTTGTTGCATCGTTATACGGGGCAGGGCGATATTCGCGTCGGTGTGCCGATCGCCAACCGCAATCGCAGCGAAGTCGAAGGGCTGATCGGTTTTTTCGTTAACACTCAGGTACTGCGTACCGAGTTGACCGGGCAAACCCGTGTCGCCGAACTACTGCAGGGCATCAAGGAGCACGCCCTCGGCGCGCAGGCCCATCAGGAGCTGCCGTTCGAACGCCTGGTGGAAGCCCTCAAGGTCGAGCGCAGCCTGAGCCATACGCCGCTGTTTCAGGTGATGTACAACCACCAGCCGCTGGTAGCGGACATTGCCTCGGTGAGCACCGCCTCCGGCCTGGAGCTGGCGCTGGTGGAGTGGCAAGGCCGTACCACCCAGTTCGACCTGACCCTGGATACCTACGAAAAGTCCGGCAACTTGCAGGCTGCGTTGACCTACGCCAACGACCTGTTTGACGCGCCCTCTATAACGCGCATGGCCCAGCACTGGGTCAGCCTGTTGCACGCCATGGTGGCTGGCGACGAACACCGTATCGGTGAGTTGCCGATGCTGGCCGCCGATGAGCAGCAGGTGCTGGTCCAGGCATGGAACCAGACGGCCCAGGCGTACCCGACCGCGCAAGGAGTGCATCGGCTCATTGAAGAGCAGGTGCAGCGCACCCCGGATGCTCCGGCGCTGGTGTTTGCTGAGACCACGTTGAGCTATGCCCGGCTCGACGCCCGCGCCAACCAGTTGGCCCATGCCTTGCGCGAGCAGGGCGTTGGCCCCGACGTGCTGGTGGGTATCTGCGTGGAGCGCTCGGTCGAGATGGTGGTGGGTCTGTTGGCGGTCCTCAAGGCTGGCGGTGCCTATGTGCCGTTGGACCCGGAATACCCCCAGGAACGCCTCGCCTACATGATCGAAGACAGCGGCATCAAGCTGTTGCTCAGCCAGCAGAGCCTGCAGGCTTTGCTGCCGATTAATGGCGTGCAAGTGATCGTTCTGGACCAGGCGCCGGGTTGGCTGGACGGCTATAGCAGTGAATCACCGGCCGTGGCCATCCAGGCGCTCAACCTCGCTTACGTGATCTACACCTCCGGTTCCACCGGCAAACCCAAGGGCGCCGGCAACAGCCATCGTGCGCTGGTCAACCGCTTGTGCTGGATGCAGCAGGCTTATGGCCTGAACGCCAGCGATGCGGTCTTGCAGAAAACCCCGTTCAGCTTTGATGTGTCGGTGTGGGAGTTTTTCTGGCCATTGATGACCGGCGCTCGCTTGGTGGTCGCCGCGCCCGGCGAACATCGCGAGCCGGCGCGGCTGATCGAGACCATCAGTCGTCACGCCATCACTACCTTGCACTTCGTGCCGTCGATGCTCCAGGCGTTTATCCATGAGCCGGGCGTGCGTGCCTGCACGAACCTCAAACGCATTGTGTGCAGCGGCGAGGCATTGCCGCTGGACGCGCAGTTGCAGGTGTTCGCCAAACTACCAGCGGCGGGGTTGTTCAACCTCTACGGCCCCACCGAAGCCGCCATCGACGTCACCCATTGGACATGCACCGACGAGGGTGCCGACAGCGTGCCCATCGGCCGCCCGATCGCCAACCTTGCCACCTATGTGCTCGACGCCCAGCTCAACCCGGTACCCGCCGGTGTTTCAGGCGAGTTGTACCTGGGCGGCGTCGGCCTGGCGCGCAGTTATCACCGCCGTCCCGGCTTGACCGCCGAGCGCTTTGTACCGAGCCCTTTTGTTGACGGCGAGCGCCTGTATCGCACCGGCGACCGCGTGCGCCAACGTAACAACGGCGTGATCGAATACCTCGGCCGTCTCGACCATCAAGTCAAGCTGCGCGGCTTGCGTATCGAGTTGGGCGAAATCGAAACCCGCCTGATGCAACACCCGCAGGTGCGTGAAGCGGTGGTACTGGTGCAGGGCGGCAAACAGCTGGTTGCCTACCTGGTTAACGAGGGTGAAGCGCCGAGCGACCTCAAGGCCTCGTTGCTCAGCAGCCTGCCGGAATACATGGTGCCCACGCACTTCGTCACCCTGGCCAAACTGCCGGTCACTGCCAACGGCAAGCTCGACCGCAAGGCGCTGCCGTTGCCGGATGCCGCGCCGCAGCAAGCCTTTGTCGCGCCTGAAAACGCCCTGCAAAAAGCCCTGGCGGCAATTTGGAGCGACGTGCTCGGCACCGCGCAAGTGGGGCTGGACGACAACTTCTTCGAGTTGGGTGGCGACTCGATTATCTCCATCCAAGTGGTCAGCCGCGCCCGTCAGGCGGGGATTCGCCTCAGCCCGCGTGACCTGTTCCAGTACCAGAGCGTGCGCAGCCTGGCGTTGGTGGCGAGCTTTGAACAGGCGACGGTTATCGATCAGGGGCCAGTCAGCGGCGAGGTGATCCTCACGCCCGTGCAACACAGCTTTTTCGAGCAGGCGATCCCGGCGCGCCAGCATTGGAACCAGTCGCTGCTGTTGGCCCCGCGTGAAGCCCTGGAGCCTGCGCGCCTGGACGCGGCGTTGACCCGCCTGATCAACCACCATGACGCCCTGCGCCTGCGTTTTGTGCGCCAGGCAGACGGCTGGCAGCAGGCCCACGCCGAGCCGGTTGCAAGCGCTTCAGTGTGGCAGGCGCAGGTCGCTGACGAGGCTGAGCTGGCCGCACTCTGTGACGAGGCACACCGCAGCCTCGACCTTGAACAGGGTCCGCTGCTGCGCGCAGTACTGGTCTCGATGGCAGACGGCGCCCAGCGCCTGCTGCTGGTGGTGCATCACTTGGTGGTCGATGGCGTGTCGTGGCGCATTCTGCTCGAAGACCTGCAACAGGCTTACCGCAGCGCGGCGTTGCCGGCCAAAACCAGTGCCTACCAAGACTGGGCGCAGCAGTTACAGGCCCATGCGCTGACGCTGGGTGACCAACTGCCGTATTGGCAGGCCCAGACCGCGAGCGCCGATCTGCCCTGCGACAACCCCCAGGGCGGCCTGCAGAATCGTCTGGGCAGCAAGCTCGAAATTCGCTTGAGCGCCGAACACACCCGTCAACTGCTGCAAGACGCCCCGGCGGCCTACCGCACCCAGGTCAATGACCTGCTGCTCACTGCGCTGGCGCGGGTGGTCAGCCGCTGGAGCGAGCAGCCTGCCGCGCTGATCCAGCTGGAAGGCCATGGCCGTGAAGACCTGTTCGATACGCTCGACCTGAGCCGCACCGTCGGCTGGTTCACCAGCCTGTTCCCGGTGCGCCTGCAAGCCGATGGCGAGCTGTCGGCGGCGATCAAGTCGGTGAAGGAACAACTGCGTGCCGTGCCGCACAAAGGCATTGGCTACGGCCTGCTGCGTTACCTTGGCACGCCTGACGCCCGTGAAGCGCTCTCGAAACTCGCCGCGCCACGCATCACGTTCAACTACCTGGGGCAGTTCGACCGCCAGTTCAACGAGTCGGCGCTGTTCGTGCCCGCCACCCAGGGCAGTGGGCAGGCCCAGGACCCGGAGGCGCCGTTAGCCAACTGGCTGACGGTGGAGGGGCAGGTGTACGGCGGTGAATTGGCCCTGCAATGGGGGTTCAGCCGGGAAATGTTCGAGGTCGCGACTGTCCAGCGCCTGGCGGATGATTTCCAGCAGGAACTGCTGGCCCTGATCGCGCATTGCGTCGATCCGAAACACGGCGGCCTGACACCGGCCGACGTGACCCTGGCGCAATTGACCCAACCCCAGCTGGACGAGCTGGCACTGCCAGCAAGGGACGTGCAGGACCTGTACCCGCTGTCGCCGATGCAGCAAGGCATGCTGTTTCACAGCCTCTACCAACAGGGCGAGGACGACGTTTACGTCAGCCAGCTGCGCGCCGATGTGCACGGCCTGGACGTGGCGGTATTCCAGCGCGCCTGGGCGCAAGTGCTGGCACGGCATGACATGTTGCGCACCGGGTTTGTCTGGCAGGACGACCAGGGCCAGGCCCTGCAAGTGGTGTATCGACAGGTGAGCTTGCCGTTTACCGAATTCGACTGGCGTGGGCGTCAGGACCTTCCCGCCGCGCTGGAGAGCCTGGCCGCCGAGCACCATCGCGAGGGCTTCGAGCTGGCGCGTCCGCCGTTGCTGCGAGTGGCGTTGATGCGTACGGCTGAAGACCGCTGGCACTTGATCTACACCAGCCATCACATCCTGATGGATGGCTGGAGCAATGCACTGGTGCTCAATGAAGTGCTGCAGGCCTGCAAGGGCCAGGCATTGGCGCCGGTGGGCGCGGCGTTTTCCCAGCATATCGCCTGGTTGCAACGGCAGGACCCGGCGTTGGGCGAGGCCTTTTGGCGCCAGCGCCTGGCGCAGTTGGACGAGCCGACACACCTGGCGCGCAGTGTGGTCAAGAGCCCGGCGCAGAGTGCGGGTGAATACGGTGAAGTCCTTTGTGAGTGGGATGCTAGCCAGACTCAGCGCCTGGCGGCCTTCGCCCGTGCACACCAAGTGACCCTCAACACTTTGGTGCAATCGGCGTGGCTGTTGCTGCTGCAACGCTACACCGGCCAGTCCAGCGTCGCCTGTGGGGTGACGGTGTCCGGGCGGCCGGCGCAGTTGGCGGATGTCGAGCAGCAAGTCGGCCTGTTCATCAACACCTTGCCGCTGATTGCCGCCGCCAGCCCGGCGCAAAGCGTCAGCGAGTGGGTGCGATGCGTACAGGCACTGAACCTGGAAATGCGCGAACATGAACACACGCCGCTGTTTGATATCCAGCGCTGGGCCGGTTCGGCCGGTGAGGCGTTATTCGACACGCTGGTGGTGTTCGAAAACTTTCCGGTGGCCAAGACGCTGGAGCAGTCGGGCGAGGGTGGTTTGCGTTTCAGTGGCGTCAGCCATCAGGAGCGCACCAACTACCCGCTGACACTGACCGTGCACGGCGGCGAGCGCCTGAGCCTGCACCTGGAATACCTGCGGGCGCAGTTCGACACCGACACCGTGCAGCACATCGGCACCTACTTGCAGGGTTTGCTGCAGCAATTTATCCAGGCGCCCGAGCAAGCCGTGGGCGCCATCCCCTTGCTGTTGGCCCCTGAATACACCCGCGTACTGCAAGACTGGAACCCGCGCAGTGTCGCTCAACCGGCCAAGGCAAGCGTATTGCAGCGCTTCGAACAACAGGCCGCGTTGCACCCGCAAAACATCGCGCTGATCCTGGATCAGCAGCGCATGACCTACGCCGACCTCAACCTGCGCGCCAACCGCCTGGCCCATCGCCTGATCGCGTTGGGCGTCAGCGCCGACACCCTGGTGGGTGTGGCGGTGGACCGCTCCCTGGAAATGATCGTCGGCTTGCTGGCGGTGCTCAAGTCCGGTGGCGCTTATGTGCCGCTGGACCCGAAATACCCGGCCGAACGCCTGCAATGCATGATCGAGGACAGCGGTCTGCAATTACTGCTGACCCAACAGCCGTTGGTGGAGCATCTGCCGATCAGCGAAAACCTGACGCTTGTGTGCCTGGAGTCCGGCGCAGACTGGTTGGCCGACTACAGCGCTGAAAACCCCGAGTCAAGGGCGCAGCCGGCCAACCTGGCCTACGTGATGTTCACTTCCGGCTCCACCGGCAGGCCAAAAGGCGTGGGCATCGACCTCGCGTCCCTGGCCCGGCATGTGGAGGTGTTCACCGAACTGTTTGCGCTGCAAGCCCATGACCGAGTCCTGCAATTTGGCACCTTCAACTTCGACGGTTTTGTCGAGCAGCTTTACCCGGCGTTGTGCTGCGGTGCGGCGGTGGTGGTGCGCGGTGGCGAACTGTGGGACAGCGACACCTTCTACCAGCAGCTGATTGAACACGATATTTCCGTGGTCGACCTGACCACGGCCTATTGGCTGGCTCTGGTGCGCGACTTTGCAGACCTGGGCCCACGTGATTACGGGCGCCTGCGCCAACTGCACATTGGCGGCGAAGCCATGCCGCCTGAAGGGCTGAATGCCTGGCGCGCAGCGGGCTTGCTGCATGTGCGGCTGCTCAATACCTACGGGCCTACCGAAGCCACGGTGACCGCCACTGCCCTGGACTGCGCCGCGTATGTCGAGGGCCGTGAAGCCTTGCCGTCGATGATGCCGATTGGCCGCGTGCTGGATGGCCGAGCCATTTACCTCCTGGATGCCAACCTCAACCCGGTGCCGGTAGGTGTCGCGGGCGAGTTGGTGATCGGCGGGCCGCTGCTGGCGCGGGGTTATTTCAAACGTGCGGACCTGACAGCCCACCGCTTCATTCCCGATCCCTTCTGCGCTGACGGCGTCGGCCGTTTGTACCGTACCGGTGACCTGGCGCGCTACCGCGCCGATGGGATGATCGAGTACGTGGGGCGAATCGACCATCAGGTCAAGGTACGAGGTTTCCGTATCGAGTTGGGTGAAATCGAAGCGCGCCTGCTGGCCCAGGCCAATGTGCGCGAGGCGCTGGTGATCGCGGCGGACAACCAGTTGGTCGGCTATATCGTCGCCAGCCAGTCGTTGTCCGACACCGAGCAGGCTCAATTGCGCACGCAGCTCAAGGCTTCGTTGCGCCAGGAGCTGCCGGACTACATGGTTCCGGCGCATCTGCTGGTGCTGGAGCGCTTGCCACTGAGCCCCAACGGCAAGCTGGACCGTGCCGCGCTGCCCAAGCCGGATATCAGCCAAGCCCTGGTCGATTGGGTTGCACCGGTCACCGAGACCGAGCAACGCGTCGCGGCTATCTGGGCCCAGGTGCTGGGCGCCGAACGGGTCGGGCTCAACGATCACTTCTTCGAGATGGGCGGGCATTCGTTGCTCGCAACGCAGGTGGTGTCCCGTTTGCGTCATGGCCTGGGCATCGAAGTTGCACTGCGCACGCTGTTTGAGCAGCCCGTGCTGGGCGACTTTATTAACAATCTGGCGGGGGTTAACAATCTGGCCGAGGTCAGCGCTTCGGCGCCGTCAATGGTGGCGGCGGATCGCGATCAGCCAATGTTGCTGTCCTATGCCCAGGAACGGCAGTGGTTCCTCTGGCAACTTGACCCGCACAGCTCTGCCTATCACGTGCCGAGTGCGCTGCGCCTGAAAGGTCCGCTGGACCGCAGCGCCCTGCAACGTGCCTTCGATACCCTGGTGGCGCGTCACGACAGCCTGCGCACGCATTTTAAGCAAGAGGCCGAGTGCACGGTGCAAGTGGTCAGCCCACAGGCGCGGATCGAACTCGCGTTGCAGCTCACCGACCAAGCGCAGCTCAAATCCAGAGTGCAAGCACTGGTGGCGCAACCGTTCGATCTGCGCCAGGGGCCGCTGATGCGTGTGAGCCTCTTGCGCCTGGCTGAAGACGAGCATGTGCTGGTCCTGGTGCAACATCACATCATCTCCGATGGCTGGTCAATGCAAGTGCTGGTCGACGAACTGGTGCAGCTCTATGCGGCCTACAACCAAGGCCAGGCCCTGCAATTGCCGGCGATGCCGATCCAGTACGCCGACTACGCAAAATGGCAGCGCGACTGGATGGAAGCCGGTGAAAAAGCGCGCCAGCTCGACTACTGGCGTGAACTGCTCGGCGGCGAGCAACCGGTGCTGGAGTTGCCTTTCGATCACCAGCGCCCTGCGGTACCGTCCCATCGCGGCGCGCGTTTGTATATTGCGTTGCCGACCCCGTTGCTCGATGGCCTCAAGTCGTTGGCCCAGCGCCAAGGTGTGACGCTGTTCATGCTGTTGCTGGCTTCCTACCACGCGTTGTTGCATCGCTACAGCGGCCAGCGCGACATCCGTGTCGGCGTGCCGATCGCCAACCGCAACCGTGTTGAAACCGAACGGCTGATCGGCTTTTTCGTCAACACCCAGGTGCTCAAGGCCGAGATCGACGCGCAAACTACCGTTACCCAGTTGCTTCAGCAGGTCAAGCAGCGCGCCCTGGAAGCCCAGGCCCATCAGGACCTGCCGTTCGAGCAACTGGTCGAGGCCCTGCAACCTGAGCGCAGCCTGAGCTTGAGCCCGTTGTTCCAGGTGGCGTTCAACCATCACATCAGTCAGGCCAGCGAGCATTTACAGCGCCTGGCGCAGTTGGACATGAGCCCGGTGAGCTGGGATGAAACGGCTGCGCATTTCGACCTTACCCTGGACATCGAGGAGTCCCGTGACCAGTTGAGTGCGTCCCTGAGCTATGCGACCGACCTGTTCGACGCCTCGACCATTGAGCGCATGGCCCGCCACTGGCAGAACCTGTTGCAGGCGATGGTTGCCGATCAGCAGCAGAACATCGGCCAGTTGCACCTCTTGGATAGCGACGAGCAGCAGCACATCCTGCAACTGTGGAACTGCACCGACGCCGGCTTCTCGGCCGAACGCTTGGTGCATGAGCTGTTTGCTGATCGCGCGCGGGAAAACCCGGATGCGGTGGCGGTCAAATTCGATGCGCAGACCCTGACTTATGGCGAGCTGGATCGCCAGGCCAACCGCCTGGCCCATGCACTGATCGCCCGTGGCGTCGGCCCGGAAGTGCGGGTGGCGATTGCCATGCCGCGCAGCGCGGAAATCATGGTGGCGTTCCTCGCGGTGATGAAAGCCGGTGGGGTGTATGTGCCGCTGGACATCGAATACCCGCGTGATCGCCTGCTGTACATGATGCAAGACAGCCGCGCGAAATTGCTGCTGAGCCACACCACTGCGCTGCAGCAATTGCCGGTAGCCGAGGGCCTCGAAACCCTGGCCATCGACCGCACCGAAGACTGGACCGGCTACAGCGATACCGCGCCGCAGGTGAATCTGGACGGCGACAACCTCGCCTACGTGATCTACACCTCCGGTTCCACCGGCATGCCCAAAGGCGTGGCGGTTTCCCACGGGCCGTTGGTGGCGCACATCATCGCCACCGGCGAGCGTTATGAAACCGGCCCGGCCGATTGCGAACTGCACTTCATGTCCTTCGCCTTCGACGGCTCCCATGAAGGCTGGATGCACCCGCTGATCAATGGCGCCAGCGTGCTGATCCGCGACGACAGCCTGTGGCTGCCGGAATACACCTACGCGCAAATGCACCGTCACAACGTGACCATGGCTGTGTTCCCGCCGGTGTACCTGCAACAGTTGGCCGAGCATGCCGAGCGCGATGGCAACCCGCCCAATGTGCGCGTGTACTGCTTCGGCGGCGATGCGGTGGCACAGGCCAGTTACGACCTGGCCTGGCGCGCACTGAAACCAACTTACCTGTTCAACGGCTACGGCCCGACCGAAACCGTGGTCACGCCATTGCTGTGGAAAGCCCGTCGCGGCGATCCCTGCGGCGCGGTCTATGCGCCAATCGGCACATTGTTGGGCAACCGCAGCGGCTACGTGCTGGACTCACAACTCAACCTGCAACCCATCGGCGTGGCCGGTGAGCTGTACCTGGGCGGCGAAGGCGTGGCGCGTGGTTATCTGGAACGCCCGGCACTCACTGCCGAACGTTTTGTGCCGGACCCATTCGGCAAACCTGGCAGCCGCGTGTATCGCAGTGGCGACCTGACTCGGGGCCGTGCGGACGGCGTGGTGGATTACCTCGGGCGTGTCGACCATCAGGTGAAAATCCGTGGTTTCCGTATTGAGTTGGGTGAAATCGAAGCGCGCCTGCGTGAGCAGGATGCAGTCGGTGAAACCGTGGTGATCGCGCAGGAAGGCCCGGCCGGCAAGCAGTTGGTCGCCTATGTAGTGCCTGCCACCGTGCAGCTCGACCACACCGCGTTCCGCGACAGCCTGCGTCGTGCCCTGAAAACCCGGCTACCGGATTACATGGTGCCCACGCACTTCATGTTCCTGGACCAAATGCCATTGACCCCCAACGGCAAACTCGACCGCAAGGGCCTGCCCGAGCCGGATGCGAGTCTGATGCAGCAGCACTACGTCGCCCCGCAAACCGAGCTGGAGCAACAGATTGCCGCGATCTGGGCCGAGATTCTGCACCTGCCCCGCGTGGGCCTGGACGATAACTTCTTCGAAGTAGGCGGCCACTCCCTGCTGGCGATCCAGATCACCTCGCGGGTGCAGGCTGAACTGGGGCTGGAAGTGCCCTTGGTGGAAGTGTTCCAGACCGAAACGCTGCGCGCCTATGCCCAGGCCGCTGCCACCTTCCGCGCCGGCAGCGCGGAAGACTTTGATGATCTTCGTGACTTTTTAAGCGAACTAGAGGCGATTTGAACCATGCTTTCCAACCCTAATATCGATCTGGTTTCGCGCTTTCTTCGCCTGCCTCTGGAACAGCGCCAACAGTTTTACCAACGCCTGCAAAGCCGCGGCATGAGTTTCGCACAACTGCCGATCGCTTCGATTCGCGAGGAGGGCGAGCACGCGCCGCTGTCGTATGCCCAGGAGCGCCAATGGTTCCTCTGGCAACTGGACCCCGACAGCGCGGCCTATCACGTCCCCGGCGCCTTGCGCCTGAGCGGGCGCCTGGACAAGGCCGCGCTGCAGCGCAGCTTCGACACGCTGGTGGCACGCCATGAGAGCCTGCGCACCCGTTTGCACCTGGAGGGCGAGCAGCGTGCCCAGCAAGTATTGGCCCAGGCTGTGATCGAGATCGCTGAACACCCAGCCGACGAGGCCGGGCTAAAAGCAAGCGTCGAAGCTGAAATCGCCCGACCTTTCGATTTGCAGCAAGGTCCGCTATTGCGGGTCAGCTTGTTCGGCCTAAGCGAAGAAGAGCATGTGCTGGTGCTGGTGCAGCACCATATCGTCTCTGACGGATGGTCGATGGGCGTGATGGTGCAAGAGCTGATGCAGCTGTATGCCGCCTACAGCCAGGGCCAGGACTGCACGTTGGCACCGCTGCCGATCCAGTACGCCGACTACGCGGTGTGGCAACGCCGCTGGATGGAAGCAGGGGAGAAGGCCCGCCAACTGGATTACTGGCGTGAGCTGCTCAGCGGCACTCAGCCGGTGCTGGAACTGCCGCTCGATCACCCGCGCCCGGCGCAGCAGAGTTTCCTCGGCGCACGCCAGGACATCGCCCTGGAACCCGCCCTGGTCGCCGGTCTCAAGGCCCTGGCGCAGCGCGAAGGGGTGACGCTGTTCATGCTGCTATTGGCGGCGTTCCAGGCATTTCTGTATCGCTACAGCGGGCAGTCGGACATTCGCGTCGGCGTGCCGATCGCCAACCGCAACCGTGTCGAGACCGAATCGCTGATCGGCTTTTTCGTCAACACGCAGGTGCTCAAGGCCGATCTCGACGGCCAGATGACCTTCGCCCAACTGCTGCAACACACCAAGCGCCGCGCGCTGGAAGCCCAGGCCCATCAGGATTTGCCCTTCGAACAACTGGTCGAAGCACTGCAACCCGAACGAAGCCTTAGCCATAACCCGCTGTTTCAGGTGATGTTCAACCACCAGGCCAAAACCCAAGCCGCAGAGCAGCAACTGCCGGGCCTGCGTGTGGCCAGCCTCGAACTCGAAACCCAGAGCGCCCAGTTTGACCTGAGCCTTGATACCCAGGAAACCGGCGACGGCCTCTGGGCCTCCCTGACCTATGCCACCGACTTGTTCAGCGCGGCGACGGCCTCGCGCATGCTGGGCCATTGGCTGAACCTGTTGCGCGCCGCCGTGGCCAACCCCGCAATGGCCTTGCAGGACCTGGCGATGCTGAACGCCACGGAGCGCCAACAACTCCTCTACCAGTGGAATGCCACCGAGCGCGCCTACCCGCAAGACCAGTGGGTGCATCAGTTGATTGAAGCGCAGGTGCTCAATCACCCGGATGCAGCGGCATTGCGCTTTGGTGACGTGGCGCTGAGTTACGCCGAACTGAACCGCCGCGCCAATCGCCTCGCCCATCGTTTGATCGAGGCCGGCGTTGGCCCGGATGCGCTGGTGGGGCTGGCGGTGGAGCGCTCCATCGAGATGGTGGTGGGGCTATTGGCGGTGCTCAAGGCCGGTGGCGCGTATGTGCCGCTGGACCCGGAATACCCGCGTGAGCGCCTGGCCTACATGCTTGAAGACAGCGGCGTGAAGCTGCTGCTGACTCAGGCGCATTTGCTCGAACAGTTGCCGATCCCACAAGGATTGGAAACCCTGGTGCTGGGTGAGTCCGGCTTCGACAGCTACAGCGACGCAAACCCGGATATCACGCTGGACGGTGAAAACCTCGCCTACGTGATCTACACCTCCGGCTCCACCGGCCAACCCAAAGGCGCCGGCAACCGCCATTCGGCGCTGCTCAATCGCCTGCAATGGATGCAGGAGGCCTATGGCCTGGGCGCCAGCGACAGCGTGCTGCAAAAGACCCCGTTCAGCTTCGACGTGTCGGTGTGGGAGTTCTTCTGGCCACTGATAACTGGCGCGCGCCTGGTCGTTGCAGCACCGGGCGATCACCGTGATCCGGCCCGGTTGGTCAGCCTGATCACTGCCGAACAGATCACCACGCTGCACTTTGTACCCTCGATGTTGCAGGCGTTCCTGCAAGACCCGGCGGTTTCGACCTGCCACAGCGTGCAGCGCATCGTGTGCAGCGGCGAGGCGCTGCCGGTGGATGCGCAACAGCAAGTCATGGCCAAACTGCCGCAAGCCGGGCTCTATAACCTCTACGGTCCAACCGAAGCCGCCATCGACGTGACCCACTGGACCTGTGTCGATGAAGGGCGTGACGCCGTGCCGATTGGTCGCCCGATTGCCAATCTGGGCTGCTACATCCTCGACAGCCATTTCGAAGCGGTACCGATTGGCGTGCTGGGCGAGCTTTACCTGGGCGGTGTCGGCCTGGCCCGTGGTTATCACCGACGTCCGGCATTGACCGCCGAGCGTTTTATCGCCCATCCCTTTGTCAGCGGTGAGCGTCTGTACCGCAGCGGCGACCGGGCGCGGTATCGCGCAGACGGCGTGATTGAATATGCCGGGCGTGCCGATCATCAGGTCAAGTTGCGTGGCCTGCGTATCGAATTGGGCGAAATCGAAGCGCGATTGCTGGAACACGATTACGTCCGCGAAGCGGCCGTGTTGGCGCTGGACAGCAAATACCTGGTGGGCTACCTGGTGCTGCAAAACGCCGCTGATGACTGGCGCGATGTGCTAAGTGCTCATCTGGCTGAAACACTGCCGGATTACATGGTGCCCGCACAATGGATGCTGCTGGAGCAGATGCCCCTGAGCCCCAACGGCAAGCTTGACCGCAAGGCGCTGCCAGCGCCCGAGGCGACGCAGCAGTACGAAGCCCCGCAAAGCGCGCTGGAGCAGCAGATCGCTGCGATCTGGGCCGATGTGCTGGGCATCGAGCACGTGGGCTTGAACGACAACTTCTTCGAGCGCGGCGGTGACTCGATTATCTCGATCCAGGTGGTCAGCCGCGCGCGTGCCGCCGGCATTCACTTCACCGCCAAGGCGTTGTTCCAGCATCAAACCGTGCGCAGCCTCGCGCGGGTGGCGCAGTTGCAGACCGCGCGGGTGATCGACCAAGGTTCGGTGCAGGGTGAGACGCCGTTGCTGCCGTTCCAGCAGTTGTTCTTCGACATGCAGCTGCCGGATCCGCATCACTGGAACCAGTCCTTCTTGCTGACGCCGCGCCAAGCGCTTCAGGGCGAGCGTCTGGAAGCCGCGTTGCAGAGCCTGATTGCCCACCACGATGTGCTGCGTTTGCGCTTCAGCCAGCACCCTGAGGGTTGGAGGGCCGAGCATGCTGCAGCCGGAACGCCGGTACTCTGGCAAGCCATGGTGGCGGATGCCAGCGAGTTGACCGCGCTCTGCGAAAAAGCCCAGCGCAGCCTCGACCTGCAACAGGGGCCATTGCTGCGCGCGGTACTGGCCGAGCTGGCAGACGGTACCCAGCGCCTGTTGCTGGTGATGCACCACTTGGTGGTGGACGGCGTGTCCTGGCGGGTGTTCCTTGAAGACCTGCAAACGCTGTATCGCGAACAAAAATTGCCGGCCAAGACCTCTTCATTCAAAGCCTGGGCCGAGCGCTTGCAGGCCCACGCCCGTAGCGCTGCGATGGCGTCCGAGCAAGCCTTTTGGCTGCAACAGCTTCAAGGTGCGGCCACCGACTTGCCGTGCCGCGACCCGCAAGGCGCGCGTCCCGGTCGTTTGGCCCAGACAGTGGTCAGCCAACTGGATGCCGAGCGCACCCGGCAATTGCTGCAACAGGCGCCCACGGCCTACCGTACCCAGATCAACGACCTGCTGCTCACGGCGCTGGCGCGGGTGATCTGCCAGTGGACGGGCCACGCCTCGAGCCTGATCCAGCTGGAAGGCCATGGCCGTGAGGACCTGTTTGACGACATCGACCTGACGCGCACCCTGGGCTGGTTCACCAGCCTGTTTCCGGTGCGCCTGACCCCCGACGTGTCCCTGGCGGTTTCGATCAAACAGATCAAGGAGCAACTGCGCAGCGTGCCGCATAAAGGCTTGGGTTTTGGCGCTTTGCGCTACCTGGGCGATGACGCCACACGTGAGGCGTTCAGTGCTTTGCCAGCGCCGCGCATCACCTTCAACTACCTGGGCCAGGTTGACGGCAGTTTCGACCAACCGGACACCCTGTTCGCGCCCGCCGCAGAAAGCGCCGGTGCCGAACAAAGCCCGGATGCGCCGCTGGGTAACTGGCTGACGCTCAACGGCCAAGTCTATGGCGGCGAACTGCAACTGGGCTGGACGTTCAGCCCGCTGATGTTCGACCCCGCGGTGATCGAAACGCTGAGCGCGGCTTACACCCGCGAACTCAACGCGCTGATAGAACATTGCTGCACGCCTGGCAATGGCGGTGTGACCGCTTCCGATTTCCCGTTATCGCGCTTGAACCAATCGCAGCTGGAGTCGTTGCCGCTGGCCTTCGATGCCATTGAAGACATCTACACCTTGTCGCCCATGCAGCAGGGCATGCTGTTTCACACGCTCTATGAGCAGACGGCGGGCGACTACATCAACCAGATCCGCGTGACGGCCGAGGGCCTGGACGTGGCGCGCTTCCAGCACGCCTGGGATGCCACGGTGCAGGCCCATGATGTACTGCGCAGCGGGTTCTTCTGGGAAGGCCAGCTGGAGTGGCCGTGCCAGGTGGTGTACCGCGAGGCGCGGTTGCCGATACAGGTTCTGGATTGGCGCGCCATGCCGGAGCGCGAACTGGAGCTGCGCAAGCTGCAACAGGCCCAGCGCCGCCAGGGTTTTGACCTGGCCAAGGCACCGCTGGTACGCCTGGTACTGGTGCGCACCGATGAGCAGTGCCAAGAACTGATCTACACCAACCATCACATCCTGATGGACGGCTGGAGCAATTCGCGGCTGTTCGGCGAAGTGCTGCAACGCTATGCCGGCGTGGCGGTGCCGGAGGCGGCCGGGCGCTATCGCGATTACATCGGCTGGCTGCAACAGCGTGATGCCGCTTCGACCGAAGCCTTCTGGCGCGAACAATTGAGCGCATTGCAAACCCCAACACGGCTGGGCAGCAGCCAACCGACGGCGGCGCAAGGGCATGGCGAGCATCAACTGGCGCTTGATCGCACACTCACGACTCAACTTGAGTCGTTCGCCCGAAGCCACAAGGTCACGCTCAACACCTTGATTCAGGCGGCGTGGCTGATCCTGTTGCAGCGTCACAGTGGCCAGGCGGTAGTGGCTTTCGGTGCTACCGTGGCCGGGCGCCCGGCGGAGCTTGCGGGCGTTGAGCAGCAGATCGGTCTGTTCATCAACACCTTGCCGGTGATCTGCGCGGTCGAGGGGCAGGTGTCAGTGGCCGACTGGTTGCAAGCCGTGCAGGCGCAAAACCTGGCGTTGCGTGAGCATGAGCACACCGGGCTGTATGACATTCAGCGCTGGGCCGGGCAGGGCGGTGAAGCCTTGTTCGACAATATCCTGGTGTTCGAAAACTACCCAGTGTCCAAAGCCCTGGAGCAAAGCGGCGGCAGCGGTATTCGGTTTGGCGAGCCCCACGCCCATGAACAAACCAACTTCCCGCTCACGGTGCTGGTGGATCTGGGCGAAACGCTGTCGGTGCAGTTCAGCTTTGCCCGCGCGCATTTCCATGAAGACAGGGTGCAAGGCTACGGTCGGCATCTGGTCAACCTGCTGCAAGCGATGCTTAAGGGTGGGCAGCAACGCCTGGGTGAACTGGCGATGCTCGACGCTACTGAGCGCCAGCAGGTGATTGAGGACTGGAACGCGACATCCCGCGATTACCCGTTGCAGCACACCGTGCATCAACTGATCGAGGCGCAGGTTTCGCTCACGCCGGATTCGCCGGCACTGGTGTTCGCCGAGCAACGCTTGAATTACGCCGAGCTGAACCGTCGCGCCAATCGCCTGGCCCATCGTCTGATCGAAGCGGGCGTTGGCCCGGATTCGCTGGTGGGGCTGGCGGTGGAGCGTTCCATCGAGATGGTGGTCGGCCTGCTGGCGGTGCTCAAGGCCGGTGGCGCATACGTGCCGCTGGACCCGGAATACCCGCGTGAACGCCTGGCCTACATGCTTGAAGACAGCGGCGTGAAGTTACTGCTGACTCAAGCGCATCTGCGTGAGCAGTTGCCGATTCCACATGGCCTGGAAACGCTGGTACTTGGCGAGACGGGGTTCGACAGCTATAGCGCAGAGAATCCGGGTATTGCTGTGGACGGCGAAAACCTCGCCTACGTGATCTACACCTCCGGTTCCACCGGCCAGCCCAAAGGCGCCGGCAACCGTCATTCGGCCCTGACCAACCGCCTGCGATGGATGCAGGAAGCCTACGGCCTGGATGTCAGTGACACTGTGCTGCAAAAGACGCCTTTCAGCTTTGACGTGTCGGTGTGGGAGTTCTTCTGGCCACTGATGACCGGCGCACGCCTGGTGGTTGCTGCGCCCGGCGATCACCGCGATCCGGCCAGGCTGGTCAGCCTGATCAATGCCGAACAGGTCACCACGCTGCACTTTGTACCCTCGATGTTGCAGGCCTTTATGCAAGACCCGACCGTTGCGACATGCCACACCTTGCACCGCATCGTGTGCAGCGGCGAGGCGCTGCCGGTGGATGCGCAACAGCAAGTCTTCGCCAAATTGCCGCAAGCCGAGCTGTACAACCTTTACGGCCCGACCGAAGCCGCCATCGATGTGACCCACTGGACCTGCGTTGACGAAGGTCGCGATGCGGTGCCGATTGGTCGCCCGATTGCCAACCTGGGCTGCTACATCCTCGACGGCAACTTTGAGCCGGCGCCGGTGGGCGTATTGGGCGAACTGTACCTGGGCGGCGTCGGCCTGGCCCGAGGTTACCATCGCCGCCCGGCACTGACTGCCGAGCGCTTCATTGCCAACCCCTTTGTCAACGGTGAGCGCCTGTACCGCACTGGCGACCTGGCGCGCTATCGCGACGACGGCGTGATCGAGTACGCCGGGCGTATCGACCATCAAGTCAAGTTGCGTGGCCTGCGTATCGAGTTGGGTGAAATCGAAGCGCGCCTGCTCGAACACGAATGGGTGCGTGAAGCGGCGGTGCTGGCCGTCGACGGCAAATACCTGGTGGGCTACCTGGTGCTGCAACACGCCGCCGACGACTGGCGCGACGTATTGAGCGCGCACTTGGCGCAACACCTGCCGGACTACATGGTTCCCGCGCAATGGATGCTGCTGGAACAGATGCCCCTGAGCCCCAACGGCAAGCTCGACCGCAAGGCGCTGCCCAAGGTGGACGCCAACCTGCAGGCGCGCGAATACGTGGCGCCGGGCAGCGACCTGGAACAACAGATCGCCGCGATCTGGGCCGAAGTACTCGACGTGCAAAGGGTGGGCCTGAACGACAACTTCTTCGAGTTGGGCGGGCATTCCTTATTGGCCACCCAAGTGGTGGTGCGCCTGCGCGAGCAGTTGCACGCCGAATTCGACGTCAAATCGATCTTCACCACCCCGACCCTGGCGGATTTCAGTGCCTATGTAGCCACCCGGCAAACAAATAATTCGCCGGTGCAGGACGCATTGGCTAAATCCTTGGAGGCCCTCAAACGTCTATCAGCAGAAGATTTGGATAAATTGATTTCCTGAGGGGCGTGGCGTGCAAGCATTAATCGAGTCGGTAGGTTCACTTTCTGCGCAACAAAAGAAAGCGTTGGCGGTAATGCTCAAGCAGCAAGGCATCAACCTGTTTGAGATTGCCCCGGTTTTCAAGCGTCAGGAAGGCGAGCCGCTGCGACTCTCTTATGCCCAGGAGCGGCAGTGGTTTTTGTGGCAGTTGGAGCCGCAGAGCCCTGCCTACCATTTGCCACGTGCGTTGCGGTTGAAAGGCCGACTTGATCGGTCGGCCTTGCAGCGCAGTTTTGACGCCTTGATTGCCCGTCACGAGAGTTTGCGCACCTGCCTGCATCAAGACGTCGATCAGGTGTTGCAGGTGGTGAAGCCGGACATGCACCTTGAGATCGCTGAGGGCGTAGGTGATCGCGCGCAACTCGAAGCTCAAGTGCAAGCCGAAGTCGCCAAACCCTTTGATCTGCAACAGGGCCCGCTGTTGCGGGTGAAATTACTGCAGCTGGCACCGGATGAGCATGTACTGGTGCTGGTGTTGCACCACATTGTCTCCGACGGTTGGTCGATGCAGGTCATGGTCGATGAGCTGGTGCAGTTGTACGTGGGCTACAGCCAGGGCCAGGATGTGCGTTTGCCTGAGTTGCCGGTTCAATACCCCGACTATGCGTTGTGGCAGCGCAGCTGGATGGAGGCTGGTGAAAAAGAACGCCAGCTGGGTTATTGGGTTGAGCAGTTGGGCGGTGAGCAGCCGGTGTTGGAGTTGCCCCTGGATCATCCGCGCCCGCCGGTGCAAAGCTATCGAGGCGCGCGTCTGGACATGGACCTGGACGCAGTGTTGGTCAGCAGTCTCAAGGCGCTGGCTCAACGCGAAGGTGTGACGTTGTTCATGCTGTTGCTGGCGTCCTTCCAAACGCTGTTGTATCGCTACAGCGGGCAGTCGGATATCCGCGTCGGTGTGCCGATCGCCAACCGTAATCGTGCAGAAACCGAGCGCCTTATCGGCTTTTTCGTCAATACCCAGGTGTTCAAGGCTGATATCGACGGGCAGATGCCCTTCAGTCAATTGCTGGCCCAGGTCAAGCAGCGCGCACTCGAAGCCCAGAGCCATCAGGATCTGCCGTTCGAGCAGCTGGTCGAGGCGCTGCAACCGGAGCGCAGCCTGAGCCATAACCCGTTGTTCCAAGTGATGTTCAACCACCAGACTGACGCGCATAAATCCCGTGGCGAGCTGCACTTGCCGGGCCTGGCACTTGAGGCGCTGGAGTGGGGCAGCCAGAGTGCACAGTTTGACCTTAGCCTGGATACTCAGGAATCCCCGCAAGGTATCTGGGCTTCGCTGACCTACGCCACTGACCTGTTTGACGCGCCCACAGTGCAGCGCATGGCCGAGCATTGGCAGCGCTTGCTGCGCGCGATTGTCGGGCGTGCGGACACCCGTGTGGCGCAGTTGGCCATGCTGATTGATGCAGAACAGCGTGACTTGCTGTATGCCTGGAACCAGGGTGGCCCTGTGTTCGAAGCGGCGGCAGGTGTTCACGGATTGTTCGAGGCCCAGGTGCAACGCCGCCCGAAGGCGGTTGCCCTGTGCCTGGACGAACACACCATCAGCTATGCCGAGTTGAACCGCCAGGCCAATCGCCTGGCGCATGCGCTGATCGCGCGCGGTGTCGGCCCGGAAGTGCGGGTGGGGGTGGCGGTCGAGCGCTCGTTCGAGATGGTGGTTGGCTTGTTGGCCGTGCTCAAGGCCGGTGGCGCGTATGTGCCGCTGGACCCGCAATACCCGCGTGAACGCCTGCTGCATATGCTGGAGGACAGCGGTGTGCGTGTGGTGCTGACGCAAGCCCATGTGCCGATGCCACTGCCAGAAGGCATGCCGACGCTGGACGTGGCGGATTCGGGGCTGGCCCACTACGGCGAGAGCAACCCGCAGGTCAAGGTCGACAAGCACAACCTGGCCTACGTGATTTACACCTCCGGTTCCACTGGCAAGCCCAAAGGTGTGGCGATCGATCATGCGGCGCTGACCGAGTTTTCGCGGATGGCCGCCGATTACTCGCGCCTGACCCAGGATGACCGCGTACTGCAATTCGCTACCTTGAATTTCGACGGTTTCGTCGAACAGCTCTACCCGGCGCTGACCCACGGCGCGACGGTGGTATTGCGAGGGCCGCAGCTGTGGGACAGCGCTCGGCTATACGACGAAATCATCGCCCGAGGCATCACGCTGGCCGACTTGCCCACCGCTTATTGGAACCTGTTCCTGCTCGATTGCCTGGCGGCGGGGCCTCGACCGTATGGCGCGCTTCGCCAGGTCCACATCGGTGGCGAAGCCATGCCACTGGACGGCCCGGCGCAGTGGGTGAAAGCCGGTCTTGGCCATGTGCGCTTGCTCAATACTTATGGCCCTACGGAAGCGACCGTGGTGTCGAGTGTGCTGGATTGCACAGCCGCTGCGGAAATCGTCGGTGCCACCGCCAGCCCGATTGGCCGTTCCTTGCCGGGCCGCGCCCTTTACGTGCTGGACCGCGACCTGAACCTGGCGCCGTTGGGAGCGGTGGGCGAGTTGTACATCGGCAGCCGCTGTGGTTTGGCGCGTGCCTATTTGAACCGCGCGCTGCTCACGGCCGAGCGCTTTGTGCCGGACCCGTTCGGCGCAACCGGCGAGCGCCTGTATCGCACCGGCGACCTGGCACGCTATCGCGCCGATGGTGTCATCGAGTATGTCGGGCGGGTCGATCATCAGGTCAAGATCCGCGGTTTTCGTATTGAGCTGGGTGAAATCGAGGCGCTGTTGTTGGCCCAGCCCTGCGTACGCGAAACGCTGGTGCTGGCCGTCGACAATCAATTGGTCGCCTATTTGGTTGCCGAGCAGCAAGACGCCGCATCCCTCAAGCTGACGCTGCGCGAACAACTGCCGGATTATATGGTGCCGGCCCACCTCATCTTCCTCGACCGCATGCCGCTGAACCCCAACGGCAAGCTGGATCGTCACGCGCTGCCCAAACCCGACGCCAGCCAATCGCAGCAGGCATGGGTGGCACCGGTGACTGAGCTGGAGCAGCAGGTCGCGGCCGTATGGGCGAATATCCTGGGCGTTGAGCGCGTAGGGTTGACCGACCATTTCTTTGAGATGGGCGGGCATTCACTGCTGGCCATGCAGGTGGTTTCACGCTTGCGTCATACGCTGGGGCGCGAAGTACCGCTCAAGCTGGTGTTCGAGCAGCCGCGCCTGGAAGGGTTCGCTGGCGCTTTGCACGCCTTGGAAGGGGGGCTCGGTGAGCAGGCGCCGGCACTGGTGCCGGTCGGCCGTGACCAGCCGTTGCCACTGTCCTACGCCCAGGAGCGTCAGTGGTTCCTTTGGCAGTTGGCCTCGGACAGCGCCGCCTACCATATCCCCAGTGCCTTGCGCCTCAAGGGACGGCTGGATACGGCGGCGTTGCAGCGCAGTTTCGATGTGCTGGTCGCTCGTCATGAAAGCCTGCGCACCTGCGTCGAACAGCACGTGGACGGTGCGCGGCAAGTTATCCGTGCGCAGGCGGTGCTGCCTATCCAGTGCGTTGATGTACAAGAAGCTGATCTGCAAGCGCAGGTAGAAGCCGAAATCGCCCAGCCGTTCAACCTGCAAAGCGGGCCGTTGCTGCGCGTGACCTTAATGCGTGTGGCGCAGGACGATCATGTGTTGGTGCTGGTGCAGCATCACATCGTCTCTGACGGTTGGTCGATGCAAGTCATGATCGACGAGCTGGTGCAACTCTACGCGGCATTCAGCCAGGGCCAGGCGGTACAGTTGCCGGTGATGCCGATCCAGTACGCCGACTTTGCCGTATGGCAGCGTACATGGATGGAGGCGGGTGAAAAGGCCCGGCAACTGGATTATTGGCGCGATTTGCTCGGTGGCGAGCAGCCGGTGCTGGAGTTGCCGTTCGACCATCAACGCCCGGCGCAGCAAAGCCATCGCGGCGCGCGCCTGGATGTGCCGTTGCCTGCCAGCCTGGCGCAAGGTCTTAAAGCCCTGGCGCAAGCGCAGGGCGTGACGATGTTCATGTTACTGCTGGCCTCGTTCCAGACCTTGCTGCACCGCTACAGCGGCCAGCAAGATATTCGTGTCGGCGTGCCGATCGCCAACCGCAATCGTGTGGAAACCGAACGGCTGATCGGCTTTTTCGTCAACACTCAGGTGCTCAAGGCCGATATCGACGGGCACATGACGGTTGCCGAGTTGTTGGTCCAGGTCAAGCAGCGTGCACTGGAGGCCCAGGCCCATCAGGACCTGCCGTTCGAGCAATTGGTCGAGGCCCTGCAACCCGAGCGTAGCCTGAGCCTGAACCCGCTGTTTCAGGTCATGTTCAATTATCAGAGCGAGAGTCACCTGGGCGCGCAAGCACTGACGGATTTGCACATCGAAGGCCTGGAGTGGGAGCGCCGCACCGCGCACTTCGACCTCGACTTGGACGCGCACGAAAGTACACAAGGGCTGTGGGCCTCGCTGGGCTATGCTACCGATCTGTTTGAAGCCGCCACTATCGAGCGCATGGCGCGCCACTGGCAGAATCTGTTGCAGGCGATGGTTGCCGATCAGCAGCAGAACATCGGCCAGTTGAACCTGTTGGATAGCGACGAGCAGCAGCACATCCTGCTACTGTGGAACTGCACTGATTCCGGCTTCTCGGCCGAGCGCCTGGTGCATGAGTTGTTCGCCGATCGCGCCCGGGAAAATCCAAATGCGGTGGCGGTCAAATTCGATGCGCAAACCCTGACTTATGGCGAGCTGGATCGCCAGGCCAACCGCCTGGCCCATGCACTGATCGCGCGTGGCGTCGGCCCGGAAGTGCGGGTGGCGATTGCCATGCCGCGCAGCGCGGAAATCATGGTGGCGTTCCTTGCGGTGATGAAAGCCGGTGGGGTGTATGTGCCGCTGGACATCGAATACCCGCGTGATCGCCTGCTGTACATGATGCAAGACAGCCGCGCGAAATTGCTGCTGAGCCACACCACTGCGCTGCAGCAATTGCCGGTAGCCGAGGGCCTCGAAACCCTGGCCATCGACCGCACCGAAGACTGGACCGGCTACAGCGATACCGCGCCGCAGGTGAATCTGGACGGCGACAACCTCGCCTACGTGATCTACACCTCCGGCTCCACCGGCATGCCCAAAGGCGTGGCGGTTTCCCACGGGCCGTTGGTGGCGCACATCATCGCCACCGGGGAGCGTTATGAAACCGGCCCGGCCGATTGCGAACTGCATTTCATGTCCTTCGCCTTCGATGGTTCCCACGAAGGCTGGATGCACCCGCTGATCAACGGTGCCAGCGTGCTGATCCGCGACGACAGCCTGTGGCTGCCGGAATACACCTACGAACAAATGCACCGCCACAACGTGACCATGGCTGTGTTCCCGCCGGTATACCTGCAACAGTTGGCCGAGCATGCCGAGCGCGATGGCAACCCGCCCAATGTGCGCGTGTACTGCTTCGGCGGCGATGCGGTGGCGCAGGCCAGTTACGACCTGGCCTGGCGCGCACTCAAACCAACTTACCTGTTCAACGGCTACGGTCCGACCGAAACCGTGGTCACGCCGCTGCTGTGGAAAGCCCGTCGCGGCGATCCCTGCGGCGCGGTCTATGCGCCGATTGGCACATTGTTGGGCAACCGCAGCGGCTACGTGCTGGACTCACAACTCAACCTGCAACCGATCGGCGTGGCCGGTGAGCTGTACCTCGGCGGCGAAGGCGTGGCCCGTGGTTATCTGGAGCGCCCGGCGCTTACCGCCGAGCGTTTTGTGCCGGACCCATTCGGCAAGCCTGGCAGCCGCGTGTACCGCAGTGGCGACCTGACCCGTGGGCGTGCGGACGGCGTGGTGGATTACCTCGGGCGCGTCGACCATCAGGTGAAAATCCGTGGTTTCCGTATTGAGCTGGGCGAAATCGAAGCGCGCTTGCGTGAGCAGGATGCGGTTGGTGAAACGGTCGTCGTGGCCCAGGAAAGTCCGAGCGGCAAGCAGTTGGTCGCGTATGTAGTGCCTGCCACCGTGCAGCTCGACCACACCGCGTTCCGCGACAGCCTGCGCCGGGCCCTGAAAACCCGGCTACCGGATTACATGGTGCCCACGCACTTCATGTTCCTGGACCAAATGCCATTGACCCCCAACGGCAAACTCGACCGCAAGGGCCTGCCCGAGCCGGATGCGGCGCAGTCGCAAGGTGTGTGGGTTGAGCCGGTTACGCCATTGCAACAGCAGGTCGCGGCGATTTGGGCCCAGGTGCTGGGCGCTGCGCGCATTGGCCTGACGGATCACTTCTTCGAGTTGGGCGGGCATTCGTTGCTGGCCATGCAGGTGATTTCCCGAGTGCGCCAGTTGCTTGAACGCGAGGTGCCACTGCGCACCTTGTTTGAGCAGCCGCAGCTGCAAGGTTTTGTGCTGGCACTGCAAGCCGCTGAAAAAGATCTGGCGCCGCCGATGGTGGCGATAGGGCGCGATCAGCCGTTGGTGCTGTCCTTTGCCCAGGAGCGCCAGTGGTTTCTTTGGCAGTTGGATCCGCAAAGCGCCGCTTACCACATCCCGAGCATTCTGCGCCTGAGCGGCCGCCTTGATCAGCATGCCTTGCAGTGCAGTTTTGACCGTTTGGTGGCTCGACATGAAAGCTTGCGCACCCGCATCGATCAGCAGGATGAGCGCGCAGTGCAGGTGGTTTTGCCCGCCGAACCGTTGGCAATCATGCGAAGCGATGCGACTGAGAAGACGCTGCAGCAGCAGGTAGAAGGCGAAATTGCCCGGCCCTTCAACCTGCAGCAGGGGCCGCTGCTGCGCGTCACCTTGTTGCGCCTGGCCGAAGATGAGCACGTACTGGTGCTGGTGCAGCACCATATCGTTTCCGATGGCTGGTCGATGCAGGTGATGGTCGACGAACTGGTGCAGTTGTATAGCGCCCACAGCCAGGGCGAGGTCGCGCAGCTGCCGGCGCTGGCCTTGCAGTATGCCGATTACGCACACTGGCAACGCGAGTGGATGGCGGCGGGTGAGCGCGAGCGTCAGTTGGCTTACTGGAGCGAGCTGCTGGGCGGTGAGCAACCGGTGTTGGAGCTACCCACAGCCCATGCGCGCCCGGCGGTGCAAAGCTATCGCGGTGCCAGCCTGGAGCTTGAGTTGCCGACGCAACTGGCCGAAGGGCTCAACGCATTGGCGCAGCGTGAGGGCGTGACGCTGTTCATGCTGTTGCTGGCGTCATTTCAGGGCTTGTTGTACCGCTACAGTGGCCAGCACGACATCCGTGTCGGGGTGCCGATCGCCAACCGCAACCGTGTTGAAGTCGAGCGGTTGGTCGGCTTCTTCGTCAACACCCAGGTGCTCAAGGCCGACCTTGACGAGCAGATCACCGTCACCCAACTGCTGCAACAGGCTAAACGCCGCAGCCTGGATGCGCAGAGCCATCAGGACCTGCCCTTCGAACAACTGGTCGAAGCCCTGCAACCGGAGCGCAGCCTTAGCCATAACCCGTTGTTCCAGGTGTTGTTCAACCATCAGAGCGATGCGAGGTTGGCTACCCGTGGCCGTCAGTTGCCCGACTTGCGTGTGGAGGGCCTGGATTGGGGCAGTCAGACCGCGCAGTTCGACCTGAGCCTGGACACCCAGGCCACTGCGCAGGGTATCTGGGCCACCTTGACCTATGCGACTGACCTGTTCGAGCCGGCCATGCTCACGCGCATGCTGGCGCACTGGCAAAATCTGTTGCAAGGCATGCTCGACGACCCGCAGCAGCGCGTCAGCCAGTTGCCGCTGTTGGGCGACACCGAGCAACGTAGCGCGCTGCAAGACTGGAATACCACTGCTCGCGACTACACGCAGCAGCCCGTGCATGAGTTGATCGAAGCGCAGGTGGAACTCACGCCGGATGCCGAGGCGCTGGTGTTTGCCGGGCAACGCTTGACCTACGCCCAGCTTAATCGGCGGGCCAACCGCCTGGCCCATCGCCTGATGGACGCCGGTGTCGGCCCCGACGTGTTGGTGGGGCTGGCCGCGGAGCGTTCGATAGAAATGGTCGTCGGCCTGTTGGCGGTACTCAAGGCCGGTGGCGCTTATGTGCCGCTCGACCCGGAATACCCACGCGAGCGACTGGCTTACATGCTGGAAGACAGCGGCGTGAGTATGTTGCTGACGCAGGCCCATCTGCTGAGTCGATTGCCGATTCCACACGGAGTGGACACGCTGGTGTTGGGCGAGTCCGATTTCGACAGTTACAGCGAAGCCAATCCCATTAGCGTGCTGAGCGGCGAAAACCTCGCCTATGTGATTTACACCTCCGGTTCCACCGGCCAGCCCAAAGGCGCGGGCAACCGCCATTGTGCGCTGACCAACCGCCTGTGCTGGATGCAGGAAGCCTACCGGTTGAATGCCCGTGACACGGTTTTGCAAAAGACCCCGTTCAGCTTTGACGTGTCGGTGTGGGAGTTCTTCTGGCCGCTGATGACCGGCGCGCGCCTGGTGGTGGCTGCGCCGGGGGATCACCGCGACCCGGCCAGGCTGGTAGCGCTGATCAACACCGAACAGGTCACCACGCTGCACTTTGTGCCGTCGATGCTGCAGGCGTTCCTGCAAGACCCGGCCGTTGGCTCCTGCCACGCATTGCAACGGATTGTGTGCAGCGGCGAAGCGCTGCCGGTGGATGCCCAGCAGCAGGTCTTGCGCAAGCTGCCGCAAGCCGCGTTGTACAACCTGTATGGCCCGACCGAAGCCGCCATCGACGTGACCCACTGGACTTGCGTTGACGAAGGGCGTGACACGGTACCCATTGGCCAGCCGATTGCCAACCTGTGCACCTATGTGCTGGACGCCCAGTTGCAAGCGACCGCCGTGGGTGTGGCCGGTGAGTTGTACCTGGGGGGTATCGGCTTGGCACGCGGCTATCATCGACGCCCGGGGCTCACCGCCGAACGGTTTGTCGCTTCGCCGTTCGCGCCGGGAGAGCGCCTGTATCGTACCGGCGACCGCGTGCGTCAGCGTGCCGACGGGGTTATCGAATACCTTGGGCGTCTGGATCATCAGGTTAAATTGCGTGGCTTGCGCATTGAATTGGGCGAGATTGAAGCGCGCGTTCTCGAACATCCACAGGTACAGGAAGCCTCGGTCCAGGTGGTCGATGGCAAGCACCTGGTAGGTTACCTGGTGTTGCAGGCACCGAGCGAAACCTGGCGTGAGTCACTGGGCGAACACCTCTTGGCACACCTGCCGGACTATATGGTGCCGGCGCAATGGGTACTGCTGGCGCACATGCCCCTGAGCCCGAATGGCAAGCTGGACCGCAAGGCGCTGCCCAAGGCTGATGCGCATTTGCAGGAGCGGGTATATCAGGCGCCGCAGACCGAATTGGAGCAGCGCCTCGCAACAATTTGGAGCGAAGTGCTTGAGGTTGAACGCGTCGGCTTGAATGACAATTTCTTTGAGCTGGGTGGCCATTCGCTGTTGGTGTTGAGGCTCAAGGAACGCATCCGCAAGGCGACCGGCACAGCGCTGTCGGTCAGCCAATTGATGCTTAACCCGAGCATTGCGGGGCAGGTCGCTTGCCTGGGGGGCGAGACCCACCAGTCGTTGATCGTCAAACTCAACAGCCAGACCCAAGGCACGCCGCTGTTCCTGTTTCACCCCAGCTACGGTTCGGTGCATTGCTACAAGGCTATCGGCCTGGCGCTGCGTGACCAGCGGCCGGTGCTGGGGGTGATCAGTCGGGCGTTGGTCGAGGAGGGCAGTGAAGTACCCAGCTGGCAATCAATGGTCAACGACTACACCGTGCAACTGCTCGATGCCGTGCCCGAAGGCCCTTATCGCCTGGCCGGTTGGTCCCTGGGGGGTAACCTGGCCATGGAAGTCGCGTATGCATTGGAGCAGGCGGGGCGTGTGGTGGAAGTTGTCGGTTGGATCGACGCGTCGCCGCCGTACTGGCTCAAGGACTATTGGGACACGGCGGTGATGACCGATGACAGTGAGGTGCCGGTCAATCAACGGCGCGTTGAGTTGTTGCAGGTGATGTTTGCGCAGTCGAGCCAGCTGATCCAGGACGCATGGTTGCAAAGCCAGGCGGTTGCCGACGACGAGGTACAGCAATGGCAGGCGTTCAGCACGTGGGCAGAAGGTGCACTCGGTGACGCCTATCTGGAGGTCAAGGCCAGCTTGCTTGAGGGCGCCGAAGCGCAGATCTCCTGGGAACTCGACCGTGCCCTCGGCCAGTCTCTCAAGGACGCTGACTTCAAGCCGATCCAGGCACCGATCAGTTGCTGGTGGGCCGCTGCGAGCCGTGCAGGGCAGCATCGTCAGTTGATCGAGGCGAGCATGGCGCAGGTTACGGGCCGTGCGTGTATTGAGCAGTCGGTGCTGATCGACTCCACCCATGATCGAATCATCGACAACGCCGCGTTCGTACAGAGCTTTGCGGATGCGATGAAGTAACCCTCGGTGTAAAAGAAACGCCCCTGGACCTATGGCCAGGGGCGTTTTTTTATCTGTGTTATTCAGCATGAGCCACGTTTTAGCAGGCAACAAAAAGCCCCTGGTCATCAGCGATGACCAGGGGCTTGGGCTGGATCAGAAGTTCCAGCGGGTGCTGAGCATGACGTTACGCGGGTCGCCGTAGTAAGCCGAGTTGTAGAAGCCGATGTTGGTGTAGTACTTCTTGTCGAAGATGTTGTTGACGTTGAGGGTCGCCGAGACGTTCTCGGTCACCTGGTAGCGGGCCATCGCGTCCACGATCCAGAGTGGGTCCTGGGAGAAGTTTTCCTCGGTACCTTTGGCGTAGTTGTTCAGCAGCTTCCAGCCGGTACCTTGCCAGCGCACGCCGGTGCCCAGGGTCAGTTTGTCGAGTGGACCGGTCAGCTTGTAGCTGGTGTAGATATTGACCTGATCTTCCGGTTCCCAGGTGGAGAGTTTCTCACCCTGTTTGTCGCGTATGATTTTGTGGGTATAGCCCGCCTGCAACTGCCAGCCCGGCGCCAGCTCGCCGGAGATTTCCGCTTCATAGCCTTTGGTTTTGGCTTCGGTGCCCTTGGAGGCGTAATCCAGTCCAGGGTGGCTGTCGGGGATGTAATCGGTGTCGTCGATGGGGCGGTTTTTCTCGTGAACCTCGAAGTAGGCCAGGCTCGAGTTCAGGCGGCCATCGAAGAATTCTCCTTTGAGGCCGATCTCGTAGTTCTTGCCTTCATCCGGTTCCAGCGGTTTGTCATTGCGGTCGCGGTAGTCGTCCTGTGGCAGGTAGATTTCGGTGAAGCTGGCATAGGCCGAGAAGTTGTCGTTAAGGTCATAGGTGATGCCGGCGTACGGCACTACCTTGCCGGTGTCCTTGACCTGGCTGGTGCCGCTGACTTCATAGTTGTTGACCCGAGTGCCGAGGATCAGGTGCAAGTCATCCGCGAGACTGAAGCGCCCGGTGATGTAGCTGGCGCTCTGGCGGGTCAGCTCGTCGTTCTTTTTGGTTCGAGGACCACGGTCCGGTTTGAGAGCATCGCCGTCCCAGTTGAAGTAGTCATGGCTGTTTTCGTAGTTGGTGGCGTTGGTGTAATCACTGCCTAGCCAGCGCGAACGCGAGACCGAAGTGCCGACCACCAGTTCATGTTCACGCCCGAACAGGCTGAACGGCCCGGTGGCGTAGAGATCACCCGTGTCGCTGGTGGTTTCACCATTGTAGGTTCGGGTCAGCAGCGGTGCCTTGCCCGTTTCGGCATTGGGTGACTGCAGGGCCGACAGCGGGGCTTTGTAGCCGTTGATCTGGTGGTTGTACTGCGCCTTGCCGACCCAGCCGTTGTCGAACGTGTGTTCCAGGGTGGCGAAGGCGGTACGGGTGTACTGTTTCCACTTGCTGTACTTGGCGCCGTTGTTGAAGGAGCGTGGTGTACTGATGCGGTTACCAGCCGAGTCAAAGAGTGAGGCCGAACCGGACCAGCTGGAGCCCTGCGGGTCGCTGTCCTGATAGTCGCCACCGACGGTCAGCAACGTATCCGGTGCCAGGTCGAACTCGAGAATGCCGTAGTAGACGTTGGTCTGGCGTTGGTAGTGATCGAGGAATGAATGTTTATCCTGGTACGCCGCAACAGCTCGGCCACGCACATTGCCGGTCTCGGTCAGCGGGCCGCTGACATCGATTTCCGAACGGTAGTTGTCCCAGGAGCCTGCGCCCAGGTCGACATAGCCTTTGAATTCCGAGGTGGGTTTTTTACGCACCATATTGATGGTGCCGCCCGGGCCGCCGGCGCCGGTCAGCAGGCCGGTGGCGCCCTTGAGAATTTCGACGCGGTCGTAGATCACAGTGTCGGTCAAGGTGTGGCCCGACGAGTACTGGGCATCCTGCAGGATCGGAATACCGTCGTACTGGAAGTTCTGAATGGCGAAACCGCGAGAGAAGTAGCTGGTGCGCTCGCTGTCATAGGCGGCAACAGTAATGCCCGGTGTGTGACGCATCACGTCGTCGATCGACTTGAGGTTGAAGTCGTCCATGGCCTGGCGGGTTACCACGGAAATCGATTGCGGCGTCTCGCGTGGGCTCAGCACCAGGCGAGTTGCGGTGGCGATTGTGCCGGGAGTGTAGGAGCCCGAGCCTTCGGTGATGGTGCCCAACTGGTTGGCGGTTACCTGCGTTGCGCCCAGCTCCAGTGCCGACGTTTTCGCCGCGCTGATGGTGAATGAGCTGCCCTGCAGGTCATAGCTGATGCCCGTCCCGGTCAGCAAGGTAGTCATGGCCTGGCCAGGTTGCAATTTGCCTTTGATTGCGTGGCTGCGTTTGCCTTCAACGTCGGTCGGGCTGTAGAGCACCTGCAAGTTGGTCTGGCGACCGAACTCCTGAAGCGCGCTCCCCAGCGGCTGTGCAGGCACATTCAGCTCGACCTCCTGCGCCTGCACATAACCTGCGACCGGCAGTGCGAGTGCAAAGGCAATCGCTCTTGGCAGCAGAGGGGTGTTCAAGAGGCGGCGCATGGAGAGTGCCTTGCTCAAGGGACTCAGACCGAACGTTGCTGGCATGGATGCATTCTCTTCTATGTTTTAAGTGGGCAGCTTTTAGTGTTTATTGAGGTCAATTCTCATTACCACTAGTGAGACGTTCCTATCCGGGAAAACCGGAAAATAAATTTCAAACCGGCTCCATCTCGTGCACGACCTTGCCGGCACGCAAGCGCACCAGTTGGTCGGCGATGTCGAAATAACGGTCGTCATGGCTGATCACGATGATGGTCTTGCCCAGGCGCTTGAGGTCGGGCAGCAGCTCGGTGTAGAACACGCGGCGGAAGGCCGGGTCCTGGTCGGCGGCCCATTCGTCAAACACCAGCACTGGGCGTTCTTCGAGCCAGGCATTGACCAGCGCCAGACGCTTGCGCTGCCCGGTGGAGAGGTCGGTGGTGCTGAACACGCCGTCCTTGACGCTGACTTTGTGCGCGATTTCCAGGCGCTCCAGGTACTTGGCGGCGCTGTCCAGCGATTGCGTGGCGCTGCCCTGGACCAGGTCGTCGAACAGGTAGTAGTCGGCGAACACTGTGGTGAACAATTGGCGGTAGTCATCGCGCACCGGGTCGGTCACGGTTTCGCCGTTCAGGCGGATTTCCCCGGCGTCAGGTTGATACAGACCCAGCAACAGTTTGATCAGCGTGGTCTTGCCGCAACCGTTTTCGCCGACAATAAACACGATATCGCCCTGCTTGATGCTCAGGTTGATCGGCCCCAGGTGGAACGGTTCACTGCCTTCTACCGGTGGCGGGCTGTAGGTGACGCCGCGCAGTTCAAGGCTGTTGACTACCGGTGTGGGGGCTTCGCTGCCGTCCATCAATAAATGCGGCTCGGGTGACGAGAAGCGATCCGACAGTTCGGTAATACGCGCAAAGGCAATGCCGGCCTTGCCGATGATCGGCAGGTAACCGATCACGTGTTCGAGCGGGCCTTTCATGTACAGCAGCACCAATACAAAGCCGGTGATCACCGCCGGGTCCGGGTTGGGGCTGTAGGCTTGCATGGCCAGGGCCAGGCCGATGACTACAAAAAACAACATCGAGCCAAAGGTTTTGGCCACGATGTAAATGTTGACCGAGCGCACCTGAATATCGCTGATCCGGTCAGCGGTTTCCTGGATACGGTGGGTGTTCATCCGGTAGCGCCGTGGCCGGTGGATGCGCAGCTCCTTGGCGCCGGAGGCAATCGCCGAATAGTAGCGCTGCAGTTCGTCTTCCAGGTCACGGGCTGCGTCGAAGCCGCGAATGCCTTTGTGGCCGGCGATGAACTGCACGCTGCTGCCGATCACAATGGCGACGATCATCATCAGGAACATCGGCACTGACAGGTAGGCCAGGTACCCCAGGCAGCCCAGGGTCACCGTGCTGGCGATGGCCAACGGGGTAAACGCGAAGGAAAAATCGCTGATGGTGTCGACGTCGTGAGTCAGTACCGGGATCAGGCGGTGCGAGCGGTAGCGCTCAATCTGCTCAATGGGCGCCGACAGCACTTTCTCGCCGAGATCCTTGCGCAGGGCGGCAATGATCCGTTGGCCCACATAGTTGGTGCCGATATCCGAGACGATCGAACTGGTCAGCGCCAACAGGCACAGCGCGGCGAAGGTCAAGACCACGCCCTGGGTCATGCCGGTGGAAGAGTGCAGGGCGTTATTGATGGTCGCCAGCAGCAATGTGATAGCCAGGCCGCCGGCCATCCCCAGGGCGACAGAGACCGTCACGATGGTGCGAAAAGGCCTGAGCAATGCGAGCAAACCGTTAAAGGCGCCGCGCTTGGGGTCGGTCATAAATACTTCCCGGAAAGTGAAAAAGAGGGGGCTGGGCACACAGACCCTTACCCATGACAAACGAAGTGCCGGGGCGACTATTTAGCGACGTACGCCGTGCGGTGACGTGGGTGGATAAATTGCCCGTGGCCTGATTCGTTCTTGTGAAGTAGGCGCACGCGTATCGACGCGTGCCTGATCTATCCAGCGAGAGCGAAACAATGACGAAAAAGAATCTGGTGTATGTCTGGTCCCTGAGAAACGCTGCCGCCGATAAGGCAGGCCAGCCGGTGGCCTACAAGGACCACGAGCGCTATATGAAGTCGGTGCTGGAGTTTCTGGTGGGCTCGTTGAACGACACACCTTTGGGCCAGGCCTACAATCTGGTCGGCGTGGTGTACGACGATGACGAGCACAACCCACGGGACCAGCAGTTGGTGGCCGACTATGGTTTTGCCTACCAGCCGGGCCGCCAGTGGCTCTATCCGGCGGACCTGCGGGTGCAGGGCAAGCTGGTCAATGATTTGTTGCTGAGCGTGCCGTCCACCTACCGTCGCCTGCCGCGTGGCAGTGCGGAACACATCGCTGGCAAACAGGATTTTGAACGTCGCCTGCACGACACCTTGGTGGAGTTGAAAGCCGACATCGCGGTGCTGGACGGCCTGCTGGTGATCCTTGATGAGCTGGTGCGTCCCGGTGCGCCGTTTGCGCGTCGGATCATGAACATCCACCCAGGCATTACCCGTATTGAATCGCCGTATGAGCGCCGTGGGGCCTATGCCACCTGGAATGCTCTATACGGCGCGCGTGGGCAGACGGTGGTGGATTGGGCGAGCAAAGCAACCAAGGCCAGCGAGCCGCTGTACCTCACCGGCGCTTCATTCCACTACGTGGACAACGGCATTGATTCGGGCGAAGTGTTCCACGATGTGCTGAAAACCGAGATTTTGCCTGAGGACACCATCCTCGAACTGCGCTGGAACAACTTCAATAACAGCCTGTTCCCGGCGTTGCATGAAGGGTTGGAGTTGTTGGCCAAGCAGGCTTGATGCAAAACTAAATGTGGGGGGCTGGCTTGCCTGCGATGGCGGTTTGTTGGCGTACATATCCGTTGCTGCGGTAACGGCTACTTAGGGTTCCGCCCTGACGGCGGGTCACTTTTGCAAGGACGCAAAAGTAACCAAAAGGTCCTCGCCCCACCACTCGGTGCCTCGCCTAGGCTCGGCATGCCCGCACTCCGGCTTGAATCCGTGGGCCGCCGCGATGGGCCATCCTTGGCCCAGCGCGGCTAACCCGGCGTCCTGCCGGGTTACCCACGGATTCAAGCCTGCGTTCGGCCATCGTGGTTGACGGGGCGATTCTCAGATCAAAAGCAGATCAAGATCAAAATCTACAGCACGGCGGCCTGAAAGCCGACCTGAGTGGTTGAAGCAAGAGCCAGATCAAGTGCAAGGCAAAAGCCTATGTACCTGATGCAACGCGGTCTAAATGTGGGAGCTGCTTAAAGGTCGCGCACTACCCGAAACCCAATCCAATCCCCACGGGTTTGCGGGTAGATGTTGTTGCGGTTGCCCGAACGTGAGAACACCGGCGCTTCGCCCCAGTCGTTGCCGCGAATCTGGTAGCCCTCGCAGTTGGGCTCCATCCAGGCGCTGCCGTCGGTAGGGGCGCCGATGTAGTTGGGGTGCTCGCAGTCGGCAACCCGCTCATACACATTGCCGTGCATGTCGTACATGCCAAATGCATTCGGTGGGTAGCTGCCTACCGGCGACGAATAGCTGTAGCCGTCCGCCGGGCCGTAGGTGTTGGCGTGCTGGGCGATGCTGTAGCCCTTGCCCTCGTCGAACGGGAAGGGGAACGGCCCGGTGGAGCCGGCGCGGGCGGCGTATTCACGCTGGGCTTCGCTGACCATGTGGTACTTCTGCCCGGTTTTTTTCGACAGCCAGGCGATGTAATTTTTGATGTCGTCCATGTCCATGCACACCGCCGGCTGGCGTGGCCCTTGCGGGTAGCGCGGCTTGCTGGCGATGCACTCGCGGCCGGGGCGGGTGTCGCCGTCAGCGATCTTGACGCCGGTCTGGCGGATATAGCTGTCCCATTCGCCGGCGGTGACGTGGAAGCGGCTCATGGCAAACGGTTTGGCGAAGGTCACCTCATGCATCGGGCCTTCATCGGGCTCGCGGCCGACTTCGTCTTCCGGGGTGCCCATGATGAAGGTGCCGGCGGGCAGTACCACCATTTCCGGACAGTCCTTGCAGTCCTTGAACACTTTGCCGGGTTGTGGCGTGGCGGCTTGCGCCAGGTTGGGCAGTAATGCCGCGCACAGGGCCGTCAGCGCCAGGGCGGTCAGGGGTTTGAGTCGGGATGGATTCATGTGGGCATCTCGTTCAAAGGAAAAAAGTGGGCATCACAGGCGTTGGCTTAACAGGGTCATGAACTGCTGGATTTCGTCCGAGCTATTGAGCAGGCCGGGGGAGGTACGGATTACCGGGCCGACATCACGGTCGACGGCATCGATCACCACGCGGTTTTTCAGCATGTGGGCGACCACGGCTTCGCTGTCCTGGCCCTTGACGCGGAAGAATGTAAAACCTGCCGACAGGTCGGTGCTGCGCGGTGTCACCAACTCGATCTGCGGATGCGCCAGCAACTGGGTTTTGAATTCACTGTTAAGTGCGTGGATACGCGCCTCAACCTGTGCCTTGCCCAGTTGCAGGTGCAGCTTGAAGGCCTCGTCCGCCGCCCAGCGATGCTCAAAGGCGTGGTAGCCGCCGGGTGTCATGGAGGTGGCAAAGTTGGTGTCTTCGGAGAAGGTCGGCACCATGGGTGTGACGTATTTGTTTTCGGTATCGCGGGCGCAGACCAGCCCGGTGCCGCGTGGGCCGAACATCCACTTATGTGTGCCGGCGATAAAGAAGTCGCAGTGCATGGCCGGGAAGTCGAGGTTTTCCACGCCAAAACCGTGTACGCCATCGACCACATACAGGATGCGGTCGTTGTCGTCGCGGTTGCGATTGAGTTCCGCCACCAGCGTGCCGATTTCGCCGATCGGCAGCTTCACGCCACTGCCGGACTGCACCCAGGTCATGCCCAGCACACGGGTAGTGGGGCGAATGGCGCGCTTGATGTTGCCCAGCACTTCGTCACTGGAGACCTGGCTGGCCCGCTCGAACAAGCGGATGCGACGCACCTGCGTGCCTTGGCGGGCGACGCGAAAATCCAGCACGTTCTGGGTGGCGTAGTGTTCGTGTTCGGTGGTGAGAATCTCTTGGTCGGGGCGCAGCTTGATCCCACCGTAGATCATCGCCAAGCCTTCGGAGGTACTGCCGGTGAGCGCTATCTGCGCCGGCTTGGCGTTCAGGTAGCGTCCGGCCCATTCGCGCACCTGGCCTTCACGTTTCCAGGTTTCTTCCAGGCCCCAGTCCATGGCCAGGCCGGGGTTGCGGTCGATCTGCTGGCGGTAGCGCTCAATGGCGTCGCGCACGGGGCGTGGGTGGGAGGTCACCAGGAAGTTGGAAAAGTGCAGGTAGTCGGGGTCTTGGGTGAATAGTTGCTTGAAACCCGTCCATGGGTCGTTGATGGCAGGCGCCTGGGTGGCTGCCTGGGCGTGCGCGAGCACTGCGCTGCCCAATGGCAGGCTGGCGGCGAGTACCCCGGCCTGTTTGAGGAATGTACGGCGGTGGGTCATGGACTGGCTTCTGAGTAATTAGCGGTTGGCCAACGGCTTGGCGGCTTTTTGCACCTGGTCCCACACCCGCAGGAAGTTGCCTCCCCATAGCTTGGCGATGTCGGCCTCGGAGTAGCCGCGCTGGATCAGTTCGGCGGTGACATTGCGCACCTCGCCGACGTTCTCCCAGCCCTGGATACCGCCGCCGTCGTTGAAGTCCGAGGCGATGCCGACGTGATCGATGCCGATCTTGCGCACGGTGTAGTCAATGGCATCGCCCCAGTCCTTGAGGGTGGCCTTGGGTTCTTCCTCAAGAATGGCGTACAGCCCCTGGGCGTACTGGCCGAACTTCTGCTCGGACCAGGCGGCGATGATGGCGTCACCGGGCATCAGGGCCATGGCCAGGTTGGGCAGCGGCGGCAAATCGAAGCGCGCGCGCAAGGTGTTGAGCTTGTCCTGGGTGGGTTGGCTCAGCGGGCGCAAATAGGCCGAGAAGCCCACCACCTGCACCACGCCGCCGCTGTTTTTGATCAGTTGCAGTTCTTTGTCGCTGAGGTTGCGCGGGATATCCACCGAGGCACGCGGTGCCGAGTGCGAGGCAATCATCGGGGTGCGGCTCAATTGCGCGACTTGCTCCAGCGCCTTGGTCGACATCTGCGACACATCGATGATCACGCCCAGGTCATTGAGGCGGTGCACAGCTTGTTGGCCGATGGGCGACAGCCCTTCAAGCGCGTCGGTGGTGTCATTGAAAAACGGCAACGGGCGCGACGAGTCGGACCAGGCGTTGTTGCCGATATAGCTGAAGCCGAACATGCGCATGCCGCGTGCAGCCCACAGGTCCAGCTGGTTGAGGTCATCGCTCAGCGGGTAAGCGTTGAGCATGCTGATAAAGATCGCAAACTTGCCCTCGCCATGCAGGCGCCGCATATCGTCCGGGGTGTAGGCGATGCCGACCTGATTGGGGAAGTCGCGCACCATGCCGGAGATGATCTTGTAGCGTACCTCTTGCTCGTGGCGGGCCTCTTCGACAAAACCGTCGGTGGGTTTGTGCGGCGCGTTGGGGCCGTTCCAGATTTCCGGCCAGCCGAAAATCGTCAGGGCCGCGCCCGACAAGCGCCCGCGTGCCGCCTTGGCCAGGTCAAACTGGCCGCTGCCATCCTTGTCGGCTTCGTTACCGGCCGTGCCGAAATCCATGGGCACGGTGATATGGCTGTCGAACGACAACAAGCGGTCCTGCATTTCATTGGCCTGCTTGATCACCTCCAGCGGGTAGCCGGCATTGCCTTTGAACCAGTGATCCCAGACCAGGAAACCGACCCCGGCGCCGATGGCCAGTGCCAGCGGCAGGCCGATATACAGCGCCTTTTTCGAACGTGGTTTTGTCATTGCCATCTCAGTCAGTTGAGGCCTTTGCTATCAGGGAAGAACGAGCCATCGTCGGGGAAATTTAGGCGCGGGCGCGGCAACGGTAAATTTCTTGCGGCCGTCAACGTTCTAGCTCTGATCAAGCTGTTTCCTAAGGTAGACAATGACCCTCTCTCGACGTGGCTTCATCGCCGGCCTGGCGCTGACCGGCGCTGCTGTACCAGCAGCCCTTTATGCCCACCGCGAGCTGACGCGTGAAGAATTCCCGATCACGCCGGGCGAGGCCACGGTGGACCTGGCCGACACCGCTGGCCAACACCTGGCCAATACCCTGCGCGGTGTGTGGAGCCTGCGCCTGGAGGGCCGCGATGCGGGCCTTAAAGGCTTGCCGCTGCAAGGCCTGGAGCTGTTGCTCGACATCGCTCCGCGTGGCCGTGGCTTGCGTGGCTATCTGGACACCGCTGCAAACCTGCGTGCCGAGGGCGAGCCGCGTTACCGCGTGCTCGGTGATCTGCTGACGGGCGAGGGCGCCGTGCTCTACTGGCGCCTGATCGACCGCGACGCCGCAGATGGCGCACCGGCCTATGAGTTCAAGATGACCCTCGACGAAGTCTGGGCCGACTTCGCCAATGCCGGCAGCAGCACACTGAGCGGGCAGATTCTCGACCTTGAGCGCCCCCTGGCCCTGACCGAGCGCGACAACCGCTTTATCGCCCACAAGCAACTGTTCCCCGAAGCGCGCCAGCGTATCGGCCTTAACCCGACCTTGTTGGCCTGGCTGATCGCGCCTGAGCACCGGCTTTTCCACCAGCTGTGGCACGCCACCCGTGACCAGTGGCACAAGCTGTCCGAGGAAAAACGCGATGCCCTGCGCGGTATCGGTTGGCAACCCGGGCCACGCGGCCAGGAGCGTGACGCGCGGGGCAAACGCAAAGACCGCAACGGTTCGGGTATCGACTTCTTTTTCATGCACCGGCACATGCTCGGCACTGCGCGTTCCCTGCAAGAGCTGCCTTCCTGGCCGCAATTCCCCGAACCACAGCCGGCGCTGGAGCGCGATCGCCTGGGGTTTTTGCGCTATTTCGACAACCACGACGGCTTTGCGCTGCCGCCTTGCTGGTCGGCACCCGATGACAGCGACTACACCCAATGGGTCAGCGATATCAAGGCGGCCGAGACCTACCACAGCAATTTCCAGGTGTGGGAGTCGCAGTACCGTGACCCGCGTTACCTGTCCAAGCTGACCTTGGGCCAGTTGGGTTCGGAGATGGAGCTGGGCCTGCATGACTGGCTGCACATGCGCTGGGCCTCGGTGCCCCGCGACCCGTCCAACGGCGCGCCGGTGCCGTTCGCCCGTGACCCGGCGGACTTTGCCGCGCGTTGGTACGCGCCGCAGAACGACTTCCTGGGCGACCCGTTCTCATCGCATGTAAACCCGGTGTTCTGGCACTTTCACGGCTGGATCGATGATCGCATCGAGGACTGGTTTCGCGCCCATGAGCGGTTCAACCCGGGCGAGGTCAGCCGGCTTGAGGTCAACGGGGTCAAGTGGTTTGCCCAGGGCCGATGGGTGGAAGTCGCTGACCCATGGCTGGGGCCGGACACCCACGGTTGCAGCACCACGCCGGGGTTGCAGATGGGGCGGTCGATGGAGATGGACCCGGAAACCATGAAGCTGGCGCTGCGCATCACCTTCGCCGAAGAAGAAGGATTGCAGGCATTGTTCAAGCGCGTGCCGAAACGACCCTGGTATGCACGGCACTTGAAACTCAAGTAATGCCTGGAACGTTTGGCCACAGGTCTGCAACGACGAACAAGCGTTCGGCTTCTTCCCAGTCTTCTCCTGTTTGAACCAGTCGCACCAGCAACTGGGCCGGTGCCATCGGGTCCAGTTCAGCCAGCCAGGCTTGCATGTGGTGCGCCTGCCACACCTGATCCGCCGGGTAATGCGCGGGTGCCAGCCATGCATGCCGAGGCAGGGGCTGCCAGCGCCCCGGCGGGCTCTGGCTGACGAAATCGCGCCAGTCACGCTGATGCAGCCAGCGCCCGCGCAGGTGCTGTGGCTCGACGCCCAGCGGGGATTCTGCGGTGCCGGGCCACGGATAGAGCAAATACCCGCCCAGCCACAAATGCGCATCGAACTGCGCAATATCCAGTGCCGCCAGGGCTTCGCGGCTTTCCGGGCGGGCTGAAATCGGCAATTGATGCTGGGCCAGGTGCGCCAGCTTGCGGTCCAGCCGGTCATGACAGCCGGGGCCGAGCCATTGCGCGGCGTCCTGGCCGTTGCCGTCCTGCGGCCCCAGATACAGTTTGATCGCCAGTTCCAGGTGGTGCACGCCATCGCGGTCGCGCACCAGCATGTCCAACTCGCCCAGCGTATGCCCGGCGCGGCGGATCGGCAGGTTGGCGGCCAGCAACTCCACGCCCGGCGCATGTTGCACCGCAAATTGCCACAGGCGTTCGTAGTACAAGCCCAGGCGCCGCGTGCGCGACAGGCTGAGCCAGTGCTGCAAGGCGCTGCTGTCCTGGTCGAGGGTGCGTAACCAGTGTTCGAGCCGGTGCGGCGCCTGCACCCAGTCGCTGCCGGCCAGTGGGTGGCGCTGGGGCCAGGGCGTTTGCGCGAGCATCGGCGGGGCGAGCATCACCCACGCCAGGTCGCGCACCTCGGGGTGCCGTAATTGGCGGGGCAGGTTGAGCAGGTCGGGGAACACAGTCATGGTCCGAGCATAGCCTTTTAGAGCGTTTACGGGTGGCTGAGAACCATTGTCATCAAGGCCCTGGGGCGACAAAGGGTTTTGCCTGACGCGGCCTTTCGCCCATAATCGTTCTTTTTGCCACACCCCACATCCCGCAGGAGCCCCATGGAGCAATTTCGCAATATCGGCATTATCGGTCGCCTGGGCAGTACCCAGGTGCTGGACACCGTCCGCCGGCTGAAAAAATTCCTGCTGGAACGCCACCTGCATGTGATCCTCGAAGACACCATCGCCGAAATCCTGCCCGGCCACGGCTTGCAGACCTCGTCGCGCAAGATGCTCGGCGAAGTCTGCGACATGGTCATTGTGGTCGGCGGCGACGGCAGCCTGCTCGGCGCCGCCCGTGCCCTGGCGCGGCACAACGTGCCGGTGCTGGGGATCAACCGTGGCAGCCTGGGGTTTCTCACGGATATCCGCCCGGATGACCTGGAAGTTGAAGTCGCCAAGGTACTCGACGGCCATTACCTGGTGGAAAACCGCTTCCTGCTGCAAGCCGAAGTACGCCGCCACGGCGAGGCCATCGGCCAGGGCGATGCGCTCAACGACGTGGTGCTGCACCCCGGCAAGTCCACGCGCATGATCGAATTCGAGCTGTATATCGACGGCCAGTTTGTGTGCAGCCAGAAGGCCGACGGCCTGATCGTCGCCACGCCGACCGGTTCCACTGCGTATGCGCTGTCGGCCGGCGGCCCGATCATGCATCCCAAGCTCGACGCCATTGTGATCGTGCCGATGTACCCCCATATGTTGTCCAGCCGACCCATTGTGGTCGATGGCAACAGTGAGCTGAAAATCGTGGTGTCCAAAGACATGCAGATCTACCCGCAAGTCTCCTGCGACGGGCAGAACCATTTCACCTGCGCCCCCGGTGACACCATCACCGTGAGCAAAAAAGCACAGAAGTTGCGGTTGATCCACCCGCTGGACCACAACTACTACGAAGTGTGCCGCACCAAGCTGGGCTGGGGCAGCCGCTTGGGGGGTGGAGGCGACTGATGCTCGATCCCGCGCGTAGCTACGACCTGATTGGTGACGTGCACGGTTGCGCTCATACCCTTGAGCACTTGCTCGACCGGCTGGGTTATCACAAACAGGCTGGAACCTGGCGCCATCCGACGCGTATGGCGGTGTTCCTCGGCGATATCATCGACCGTGGGCCACGCATCCGCGAGGCGCTGCATATCGTCCATGATATGACCGAAGCCGGCCAGGCGCTGTGCATCATGGGCAACCATGAGTTCAACGCGCTGGGCTGGACCACGCCTGCACCGCCGGGCAGTGGCAAGCAGTTCGTGCGCGAGCACAACCCACGCCATGCGCGGTTGATCCACGAAACCCTGACCCAGTTCGAGCACCACCCCGCCGACTGGCACGACTTCCTCGGCTGGTTCTACGACATGCCGCTGTTTGTCGACGCCGGGCGGTTTCGCGTGGTGCATGCGTGCTGGGACGAAGGCTTTATCCAGCCGCTGCGCGCCACCTTCCCGGATGGCTGCATCGACCAGCACTTTTTGCAGGCCGCCGCCGTGCCGGGCAGCTTTGCCTGCAACGCCTTCGACCGCCTGCTGCGCGGCACCGACATGCGCCTGCCGGACGGCCTCACGCTGACCGGTGGCGATGGCCTGACGCGCTCATTTTTCCGCACCAAATTCTGGGAAGACGACCCGAAAACCTACGGCGACATCGTGTTCCAACCCGATGCGCTGCCGGAGCCGGTGGCGCGTACACCGTTGTCGTCGACCGAAAAAAATTCCCTGCTGCGCTACGGCGTCGACGAGCCGTTGTTGTTCGTCGGCCATTACTGGCGCAGCGGCAAACCGGCGCCGATCCGCGACAACCTGGCCTGCCTGGACTACAGCGCGGTGCTGTACGGCAAGCTGGTGGCGTACCGACTGGACCAGGAAACCCATCTGGATCCGCGTAAATTTGTATGGGTCGACGTTGAGCGGCCTGAGGTAATCACATGAATCTCTGTGTACCGACACTGCACATTTAAGGAAGCACCATGGATGATTCGACGTTCGATCAGTTAGAGGCGGCTTTGTCTGCGGCGCCCGGCAATGTCGCACTGCTGACGATGCTGCTCGGCGCCAGCCTTGAGCGCGGCGAGCTTGAGCGCGGGCTTGACCTGCTGCCGGCCGACCTTGAACAATGGCCCAACGCCGCAGCCCTTAAGCTGGCAGCCGCGCAGCTGTGTCTTGCCGCCGGCCAGGCACCACGTGCCTTGCAACTGATAGAAGGCAACGACCCTGCCGCACGCCTGCTCAAGGCCCGCGTGCTGGCGTCGCTGGAACGCTTCAAGGAAGCCCAGGTGGAATACCGCGCGGCAGTCGATGCCAACCCGGCGCTGGAAGACATGGCGCTGTGGCGTCGGTTGAATGTGTCGGTGCTGGATTTTCCTGCGGCCGAAGGGCGCCCGCGCCTGCGCGTGATTTCCAACGACGACACCGACAAGAGCGAAGTGGTGCGCCTGCTGGTGCCGGAAAAGGAAACCCTGACTTTTGACGATATCGGTGGCCTGGACGAGCTGAAAAAGACTATCCACAAAAAGATCATCCTGCCGTATCAAAAACCTGGGCTATTCCAGCGTTTTCGCAAGAAGGTCGGCGGTGGCGTGCTGCTGTACGGCCCGCCAGGGTGTGGCAAGACCCTGTTAGCCCGCGCGACGGCCGGGGAGTGCAAGGCGACGTTTTTCAATGTGGCGATTTCTGATGTGCTGGACATGTATATCGGTGAGTCCGAGCGCAAGTTGCACGCGTTGTTCGAACAGGCACGGGCCCAGGCGCCTGCGGTGATGTTCTTCGATGAAGTCGAGGCGTTGGGCGGCAAACGTTCGAATACCCGTGAATCGACTTCCTCAAAGTTGGTTAGCCAGTTCCTGTCCGAGATGGACGGGTTTACCAATGACAACCACGGGGTGTTGATCCTTGCCGCGACCAACGTGCCATGGTCGGTGGACTCGGCCTTCCGTCGCCCTGGGCGCTTTGACCGCGTGCTGTTCGTGCCGCCGCCGGATCGTCCTGCGCGCGAAAGCATGCTCAAGGCGATGATGAAAGGCCGGCCCATGGCCGATGACATCGACTTTGCCTTCCTGGCCAAGAACACCTCGGGTTTCTCAGGCGCGGACCTCAGCGAGTTGGTGGAAACCGCTGCCGATGAGGCGATTGAAGCCTCGATCGAGAGTGGTACCGAACAGTTGATCTGCGACCGGCATTTCAAGGCCGCGTTGAAAGACGTACGTGCGACAACCCTGGAGTGGTTGACCACCGCGCGTAACTACGCGCGATATGCCAATGAAGGCAATCAATACGACGAGGTGCTGGCCTTCCTCGACAAACACGGGAAGGGTCGCTGATGGCGCAGTACGGTGGGTACCGCATTGAAGATGAGCCGCGCCCGGGCGCCTTGGCCAAATGGGCGGTGTCACCGCTGTGGCCCTTGTTGGGCTTGATGCTGGGTGGCGCCTGGCTCGGCTTGCCCTGGTTTGTGTTCAACTCGATTGCCGTGGGCAGCCCGACGCGGGTGCGCGAGTGGGTGTTGGCCGGCGTGGCGCTGGTGGGCAGCGTGGTCATTGGGTTCGGGCTGCTGCAACTGGTGGGCTTTGGCTATATCCAGTCCCAGGCCGGGATCCAATATGCCTTGCTGGTATTGGTGGTGTGGAAATTGAGCATTGGTTACCTGTTGTATATGCAGCAAAACGCGACCATCGAGATTTACCAATACTACGGCGGTGTCCTCAGCCGTTTTGGTCTCCCATTGGCGTTGATCGGTGGCTTTGTTCTTAAAGGCATGGTCGTCAAATGGGTGCCCAGCACCCTTTGGTATCTGGTGGTGAGCTGATGAATACCGACTACCTGTTGCAACTGGCTTATCAGCGCCTGCAGGCTGACCACAATGACGGTGCCATTGATGCGTTGCGCCAACTGCTGGCCAGCGATCCGCACTCCGGCGAAGCCCATGCGCTGCTGGCGATCTGTTTGATGAACATGCGCCGCGTGCATGCGGCCAAGCGTGAAGTGCAGCTCGCCCTGGCGTCGGATGCGCAGTTGCCGTTGGCTCACTACGCGGCCGCCCAGGTGGCGATGGCCTTGCGTAAGTTCAGCTTGGCCCAAGAACATTTGACCCAGTTACTGGATATGGAACCGCTCAACCCCATCAATTACCGCTGCCTGGCCGAGCTGTATCAATTGACCGGCCGCCTGGCGCAGAGCCGCGAGCCGCTGGAAAAAGCCCTGGAGCTGGCCCCCGATGACGCTTCCAACTTGGTCGCCATGGCGCAGTTCCATCGCGCCAGTGGCCATTGGGATCAGGCGCATCAGTTTGCGCGTCAAGCGTTGCAGGCCGATCCGGGCAATGCCGGCGCGGTGGTGGTGCTGGGGCATTTGCTGCTGCGCGAGGGCGACGTCAAGGGCGCCCGCGAGAATGCGATCTGGGCTTTGCAGGAAAACGCCACGAATGTCGCGGCGCTGCACCTGCTGACGGCAGTAAAAGCCCGCAGTAATTTGTTTTTGGGCGCTTGGTGGCGCTTCAATAGCTGGATGAACGAGCGCAGCGCCACTCGCGCCATTGTCCTACTGCTGTTTATGTTCGTGGCCTATCGTGTGGTGGTCATCACCCTGACGGCCCAGGGTTACCCGCAAGTGGCGCAGATGATTGATTGGGTGTGGCTGGCGTTTGCCGCCTATACCTTCGCGGCGCCGCAGATCTTCCGGCGCTTGCTGGAAAAGGAGCTGGTCCAGGTCAAGCTGTCCAAGGAATTCTGACGCGTCGGTGTCGAGCCCTGCGTTCAATTGTCAATCACGGTATTCGCCGAACCAGCGACCGTTATAAAGAGGTTGTACACATGTCGTCCTTTGCTGAAATGATCGAAAACATCACCCCGGACATCTACGAGAGCCTCAAGCTGGCCGTGGAAATCGGTAAGTGGTCCGATGGCCGCAAGCTCACCGCCGAACAGCGCGAGTTGTCGCTGCAAGCGGTGATCGCCTGGGAAATCCAGAACCTGCCCGAAGAGCAGCGCACCGGCTACATGGGCCCGCAGGAATGCGCGTCGAAGTCGGCGCCGGTGCCGAACATTCTGTTCAAGTCGGATGCGATCCATTGATTGAAATTGGTCGCGGTGCAGTCAGCAAAATGTCGGCGCAACTCGGTGAGCCGACCGTTCAATACGCGTTTCGCCTGGGCGACACCGAGGTGCCGGTCAACCCGTTGATCGGTACCCACGTGCGCCTGGAATACCTCGGTGCCATTCATTGCAGCCATTGCGGCCGCAAAACCAAAACCAGTTTCAGCCAGGGTTATTGCTACCCGTGCATGACCAAACTGGCCCAGTGTGACCTGTGCATCATGAGCCCCGAGCGTTGCCATTACGACGCCGGCACCTGCCGTGATCCGGGCTGGGGCGAACAATTCTGCATGACCGACCATGTGGTGTACCTGGCCAACTCGTCGGGCATCAAGGTCGGCATCACCCGCGCCACCCAGTTGCCGACCCGCTGGCTCGACCAGGGTGCCAGCCAGGCGCTGCCGATAATGCGCGTGGCGACCCGTCAGCAATCCGGTTTCGTTGAAGACCTGTTTCGCAGCCAAGTAGCCGACAAGACCAACTGGCGTGCTTTACTCAAGGGCGATGCGCAATCGGTGGACCTCAAGCAGGTGCGCGATGAGCTGTTCGCCTCTTGCGCAGACGGCCTGCTGGGGTTGCAGGAACGCTTTGGCTTGCAGGCCATCCAACCGGTGACCGACATCGAGCCGATCGAAATTCGTTACCCGGTCGAGCAATACCCGGCCAAGATCGTCAGCTTCAACCTGGACAAGAACCCGATTGCCGAAGGCACGTTGCTGGGGATCAAGGGCCAATACCTGATCTTCGACACCGGCGTTATCAACATTCGTAAGTACACGGCCTACCAGCTCGCCGTGCATCAGTAAAAAGGATGCTATCCATGCGCACCGAACAACCGAAGATGATCTACCTGAAGGACTATCAGGCGCCGGACTACCTGATCGAAGAGACGCACCTGACCTTCGAGTTGTTCGAGGACCACAGCCTGGTCCATGCGCAACTGGTGATGCGCCGCAACCCCGAGCGCGGCGCCGGCCTGCCGCCGTTGGTGCTCGATGGCCAACAGTTGGAGCTGCTGACGGTCAACCTGGGTGACAAGGAGCTGACCGAGGCCGACTACCAGTTGACCGACAGCCACCTGACCCTGCACCCGACCCGCGAAACCTTCACGGTCGACACCAGCGTACGCATCCACCCGGAAACCAACACCGCCCTGGAAGGCCTGTACAAATCCAGCGGCATGTTCTGCACCCAGTGCGAGGCCGAAGGTTTCCGCAAGATCACTTACTACCTCGACCGCCCGGACGTGATGAGTACCTTCACTACCACGGTGATCGCCGAGCAACACAGCTACCCGGTGCTGCTGTCCAACGGCAATCCGATCGCCAGCGGCCCGGGTGAAGACGGCCGCCACTGGGCGACCTGGGAAGACCCGTTCAAGAAACCTGCCTACCTGTTTGCGTTGGTGGCCGGTGACTTGTGGTGCGTTGAAGACACCTTCACCACCATGACCAACCGCGAAGTGGCGCTGCGCATTTACGTCGAGCCGGAAAACATCGACAAGTGCCAGCACGCCATGACCAGCCTGAAAAAATCCATGCGCTGGGATGAAGAAACCTACGGTCGCGAGTACGACCTCGACATCTTCATGATCGTGGCGGTCAACGACTTCAACATGGGTGCCATGGAGAACAAGGGCCTCAATATCTTCAACTCCAGCGCCGTGCTCGCCCGCGCGGAAACGGCCACCGACGCCGCGCACCAGCGCGTCGAGGCGATTGTTGCCCACGAATACTTCCACAACTGGTCCGGCAACCGCGTCACCTGCCGCGACTGGTTCCAGCTGTCGCTCAAGGAAGGCTTCACCGTGTTCCGTGACTCGGGCTTCTCCGCCGACATGAACTCGGCCACGGTCAAGCGCATCCAGGATGTGGCGTACCTGCGCACGCACCAGTTCGCCGAAGACGCCGGCCCCATGGCCCACGCGGTACGCCCGGACAGCTTTATCGAGATCTCCAACTTCTACACCCTGACCGTGTACGAAAAGGGCTCGGAAGTGGTCGGCATGATCCACACTTTGCTCGGCGCTGAAGGCTTCCGTAAAGGCAGCGACCTGTACTTCGAGCGCCATGACGGCCAGGCCGTGACCTGCGATGACTTTATCAAGGCCATGGAAGACGCCAACGGCGCCGACCTCAGCCAGTTCAAGCGCTGGTACAGCCAGGCCGGTACGCCGCGTCTGGCGGTGAGCGAGTCGTTTGATGCCGCCGCCAAAACCTACAGCCTGACGTTCCGTCAAAGCTGCCCGGAAACCCCGGACAAGGTTGAGAAGCTGCCGTTTGTGATTCCGGTGGAATTAGGCCTGTTGGACGGGCAGGGCGCAGGTATCGCCTTGCGCCTGGCCGGTGAAGCAGCGGCTGGCGGCACGTCGCGGGTGATTTCGGTGACGCAAGCCGAGCAGACCTTCACCTTCGTCGATATCGCAGAAAAGCCGCTGCCTTCGTTGCTGCGCGGCTTCTCCGCGCCGGTGAAACTGAGCTTCCCGTACAACCGCGATCAACTGATGTTCCTGATGCAGCACGACAGCGATGGCTTCAACCGCTGGGATGCCGGCCAGCAATTATCCGTGCAAGTGTTGCAGGAGCTGATCGCCCAGCATCAGCAAGGCCAGGCCTTGAAGCTCGATCAGCGTCTGATTGACGCACTGCGCAGCGTCTTGAGCGATGAAAGCCTGGACCAGGCCATGGTCGCCGAAATGCTCTCGTTGCCAAGCGAAGCCTACCTGACGGAAATCAGCGAAGTCGCGGATGTGGAGGCCATCCACGCCGCCCGTGAGTATGCCCGCAAGCAACTGGCCGACAACCTGTTCGAAGCGCTGTGGCTGCGTTACCAGGCCAATCGCGAGCTGTCCAAGCAGACGCCTTATGTGGCGGCGGCCGAGCACTTTGCCCGGCGCGCCTTGCAGAACATCGCGCTGTCGTACCTGATGCTCAGCGGCAAGCCTGAAGTGTTGGCTGCCACCCTGGATCAGTTCGACACCAGCGACAACATGACCGAGCGCCTGACGGCATTGGCGGTGTTGGTGAACTCGCCGTTCGAGGCGGAAAAGGCCCAGGCGTTGGCGGTGTTTGCCGAGAACTTCAAGGATAACCCGCTGGTGATGGACCAGTGGTTCAGCGTGCAGGCGGGCAGCACCCTGCCGGGCGGGTTGGCGCGGGTCAAGGCGCTGATGGAGCACTCGGCGTTCAATATCAAGAACCCGAACAAGGTGCGCGCACTGGTCGGCGCATTTGCCGGGCAGAACCTGATCAACTTCCATGCGGCGGATGGTTCGGGCTATCGCTTCCTGGCGGACCTGGTGATCCAGCTCAATGGCTTCAACCCGCAGATCGCTTCGCGCCAGTTGGCGCCGTTGACCCGCTGGCGTAAATACGACAGCGCGCGTCAGGCGCTGATGAAGGCGGAACTGGAGCGTATTCGCGCCTCCGGCGAGCTGTCGAGCGATGTGTTCGAGGTGGTCAGCAAGAGCCTTGCGTAAGTTGGACGCATATAATTGTGGCGAGGGAGCTTGCTCCCGTTGGACTGCGTAGCAGTCCCATGCTTTTAAAGCAGGGGCCGCTTCGCACCCCAGCGGGAGCAAGCTCTCTCGCCACAGGTTGCGGGTTGTCAGTTCCAACTCTTAACTAGCTGGCATTAGTCTGAACAGGCCGTTTTTTTTCGTCTCAAATAACCGGTGGTCGCGGTGTGTCTGCGCCGTGGTTGAGCGCGAAGCGCTCCGAGATAATCCCGTGGGGCACGCCCAGTGGGATCGCGCCGGCGCTGTCCAGGCGGGTCACTTGTTCGTTCGACAGCTGCACCTCGAGTGCACCTAACGTGGCATCCAGTTGTGCACGGGTGCGTGAGCCGAGGATCGGGATCAGCGCCGTAGTCGAACGCCGGGCCTTTTCCCGTAGCCAGGCGATGGCGACGTGGGTTGGGCTTGCCTCCAATTCGCTGGCAACCGCCAGCAAGGTATCGAGCACGGCCGTTTCGCGCGCGCTTTGTTCGCAATGGATCAGCATGCCCAGTTTATTGGCGCGATTGTCGTCCTGGCTTTCGCGGTATTTGCCGGTAAGGAAGCCACCACCCAACGGCGACCACAGCGTGGCGGCCAAGCCCAGGGCCTCGGCCATCGGCAGTATTTCACGTTCGGCGCTGCGCTCGACCAGGCTGTATTCCACCTGTACGCCAATGATCGGCGCGAAGTTGCGCACCTCTGCCAACAGGTCGGCGCGGGCGATGCGCCAGGCCGGGAAGTTCGACAGGCCGGCATAGTGGATCTTGCCGGCGCGCACCAGGTCATCGAAACCGCGCAGGATTTCTTCCATCGGCGTGACGTTGTCACTCATATGCGCCCAGAGCAGGTCGATGTGATCGGTGTTCAAGCGTTTGAGGCTTTCTTCGACGGCCCGCACCATGTTCTTGCGGTTGTTGCCGAGCTTGATCGTGCCTTCGTCGGAGGGCTGGGTACGCAGGCTGTACTTGGTGGCAACCACCAGGTTGTGGCGCTCGGCGGCGATAAATTCCCCCAGCAGCTTTTCGGCCTGGCCGAACTGGTAACCGTTGGCGGTATCGAGGAAATTGCCGCCTGCTTCAAGGTAACCGTCAAATATCTGCTTGGCTTCATCGCGCTCGGCGCCATGCCCCCAGCCTGTGCCGAAATTGCCGGTGCCCAAGGCCAGCTCCGATACCTGCAGACCGCTGCGACGGCCAAAGACTTTATTGCGCATATGAAGACTCCTGAAGGGGATGTGGGATTTATACATGTCTGCAAACATGTATTTAATATGATCTTGGTAATTTATCCGGTCAAGGGCCTTTTTTACTGCTGACGTTTTCTGACAGGGCGCTCTGCTAAGCTGCGGCACTTTTCTTTTTTCGGCGGGGCCAACGTGTCGCGTACCACTCGTTTACTCACGTTGTTGCAGGCCCTGCGGGGCAAAAAACGTCCGGTGACCGCAGCCGTACTCGCTGCACAGTTGGAGGTGTCCGAGCGCACGCTGTATCGCGATATCGCGGAGCTGACGGCCCTCGGCGCGCCGATTTTTGGTGAGGCCGGGGTGGGCTATGTGTTGCGCAGTGGGCTGTTTTTGCCGCCACTGATGCTCAACGCCGAGGAAACTGAAGCCATCGTGCTGGGCTTGCGTTATGTGGACCAGCGTGGCGATGACGTGCTCAGCCGTGCGGCTGCCAACGCCTTGGCGAAAATCGCCGACGTGTTGGACCCGGCTGCGCAGGAAGCCTTGCGTAACCCCACGCTGCTGCCGGGGCCACCCGGCTTTGGCTACCCGGAAAATCGCGTGCCGCTGAATGTGTTCCGCGAGGCTATTCGCAACCAGGCCAAGTTGCATATCGATTACGCCGACGCCAGCCAAACCCAGAGCCAGCGGCTGATCTGGCCGCTGGCATTGGGGTTTCTCAATGAGGTCCGTGTGATCGTGGCCTGGTGCGAGTTGCGGGGCGCTTATCGTACGTTTCGCACCGACCGGGTTGCCGCAGCAGACGCCCACGGTGAGCGTTACCCAGGCCGGCGCAGCGACCTGCTGCGCGGCTGGCGCAAGTTGATGGAACAGAATGATGCGGGTCCTTTTACTCCTGACAAAAACTGACACAGCTCTGGCTTAGCATGGCGCCATAAATCACTAAAAAGGAGCTGTGCCATGTCTTTTCCAGCGTTGGCCCCGGCCATTGCAGCCTATATAACCGCGACCAATACCGGCGACACCTCAGCGATTGCCCAGTGTTTTGCCGACGATGCCAATGTGTTCGATGAAGGCGAGCATCAGGTCGGCCCGGCAGCCATTGCCCGCTGGGTCGAGGACACCGGACGGCGTTATCAGCCGCGTGTCGAAGTGATCAACGTGCAGCATCGCACCGGCAAGGTCCTGGTCAGCAATGTGGTTTCCGGCAATTTCCCCGGTAGCCCACTGGAGCTGCGCTATACCTTTCGCCTGAACGAGCAGGGCAAGATTTCACGGCTGGATATCTCGCTGTAAGTCATACTGGTACGCATGACTTTCGACTCGCCGCTCGTCGCCTACCAACACGCCATCGCCCAGCAAGGTTTCGTGCCCGACGACGCCCAGCGCCGGGCGGTGCAAGCCCTGCAAACCTGCTTTGAGGCCTTGCACCAAGGCCGCTCGCCGATTCCCGGGGTTTACCTGTGGGGGCCGGTGGGTCGGGGCAAGACCTGGTTGATGGACCAGTTCTATCAGAGCCTGCGCGTTCCCGCGCGGCGCCAGCATTTTCATCACTTCATGGGCTGGGTGCATCAGCGCTCTTTCCAGCTCAGTGGCATTCATGATCCCTTGCAGGCGTTGGCGCGGGAACTCAGCCAGGACGTGCGCGTGTTGTGTTTCGACGAACTGTTCGTCAACGACATTGGTGATGCGATCATTCTCGGCCGACTGTTCCAGGTGATGTTCGAGGAGGGTGTGGTCATGGTCTGCACCTCCAACCAACCGCCCGACGAACTCTACGCGGGCGGCTTCAACCGCGAACGATTCCTGCCGGGTATTGAGGCGCTCAAGCAGCATATGGATGTGGTAGCAGTGGACGGTGGTGAAGATCACCGTTTGCATCCAGGTGTGGGGCTGCAGCGCTATTGGGTGAATCAACCGGATGCACTCGCTACGGTGTTCAGGCAACTGAGCGAAGGGCAGGCGGTCAGCAGCGGGGCGGTCAGTGTCGGGTTTCGTTCGATAGTCGCGGTGCAGTCCAGCGACACGGTGCTCTGGTGTCGGTACGCCGATTTTTGCGAGCAACCCTTGGCAGCGATGGACTTCATGCTGCTGTGCGACCGCTACAAGGCGATCCTGCTGGGTGAAGTGCCCAACCTGAGCGCACAAAAACGCCCGGCGCGGATTGCCCGTGGCACCGAAGATGCGGCCCAGCGCGTGGTGGCGGGTGATCGAGAACTGCCTGAATTGTCGGTACATGATGACAGTGTGCGGCGCTTCATCGCACTGGTGGATGAGTGCTACGACCGCAAGGTGCCATTGTTTATCGAGGCCCAAGTGTCGTTGGCAAGTCTTTATACCGAGGGTTATCTGGAATTCGCGTTCCGGCGCACCCTGAGCCGTCTGCAAGAGATGCAACTGCAACGGTTCGGCGCCTAGGACAAATCCCAGGCCGGCGGTGCTTGTTTGGGGGGGCAACCTTCGTCATTTCCGTCAGGCATTTGTAGTTAATCTCCTTCATCTGCGCCTGGCTCCCCGATTACAATCGTCCCTTCAAAGGGAACCGATTCCCTTGTTGTCGTGATTGAGGAAGGAAATGGACACCCCAGACATCCTGGTGCTGCAAGCCAGCTATACCAACCCCGTGCATGCCGAAGCCATTGGCCAGGTGCTCAACCATTACGCTGAAGACCCGATGGGTGGCGGTCACACGCTGCCAGCCGATCTGCTGCAGCAACTGCCAGCCGAACTGGCCAAGCGCCCCCACGCTTTCAGCGTACTGGCGTTTGTCGGCGGGGAGCCGGCGGGTTTGGTCAATTGTTTTGAAGGGTTCTCGACGTTTGCCTGCCGCCCGCTGATCAACGTACACGATGTGGTGGTGATGAATCAGTTTCGTGGCCTGGGGCTGAGCCAGAAAATGCTGCTCAAGGTCGAAGAGATTGCCCGTCAGCGCGGTTGCTGCAAGATCACGCTGGAAGTGCTCGAAGGCAATGACGTGGCGCAAGCGGCCTATCGCAAGTTTGGTTTTGATGATTCGATCTTTGATCCCGCCCATGGCCGCATGCTGTTTTGGAGTAAGCCGCTTTAATCACTGCGCTTAATATAAACAGCATAAAAAAGGCGCCATTCAATGGCGCCAAATAAACCTTTGCCAAAGGAGCGGATTGGCACAGGGGCATGCGGATTAACTAAAGATTAAATCAGCTGTTAGGTTGTTGCTCGGCACTGGACTGTTCGGTCTTTACATTCTTGCCGTCGGCCAGTGCGGTTTTGTCTGTGGTGCCGTGAATTTGCTGCTGGGTGAAGGCGAAGTTGTTGTAAAACTCCTTCGAGCGCTCTGAACCGCCCTCTGCGAAGGCGGCAACGGAGGTCAGGCTCATCAGGCCGGCAAGCATCAAGGTCGAAAGTTTCATGGCAGTATTCCCATTAAGAGTGAGTGGTGTCTGATCGCTCCGTGATCCGATTCATGGAGCGACTATGGGGCTGTCTTATTAAGTGGGAATTAACATGGAACTGCCCCGAAGTTAACGTTTTTGTTAACTTCGGGGTTGCCATTTATAGCCGCCAATCCACTGCCAGCGTGATCGAGCGCGGGTCTCCCCAATACACGCCATTATAAAAACCGACGCGCTCGTAATATTTTTTATCAAATAGATTATTGACGTTAACTGACGCAGAAACATGTTCGTCGAATTGGTAGCGCGACATCAGGTTGAGCACGGTGTAGGCCTGCTGGGTGATCCTTGCTCGTGTGGTGATCAGGTTGCCCTTGTCGTCCCGGGCGCCCGTTGGCCGATTGCTGAGGCCGTAGAAGTCGCTCTGCCAGTTCACTGCACCACCCACCGTAAGGTTGCGCCATTCGCCTGGCAGCCGGTAGGCGCTGGAGACTTTCAGCAGGTTGAGCGGCTGTTCGGTATTGTTGCGTTTGCCCGTGCCGTACGTTGAGTGGGTGTAGGTGTAGCCGGCTGTCACATTCCAATCGGGCATGATTTCACCGGCGGCCTCCAGTTCGAAGCCCTTGACCTTGTTACCTTTTCCGCCGGTTTTGTAGTACTCCTCACCCGTGACTGGATTGGGTGGCACCGAGTCGTCCAGCTCCGCGACATTGTCCTGGCTGCTCCAGAAATACGCCGCCGCCAGGTTCAAGCGTTCGTCCAGCACGCTGCCTTTGAGGCCCACCTCATAGTTGCTGCCCACCACAGGCTCGAGGTATTTCTTGTTGGCATCCCGGTTGCTTTGTGGCTTGAATATATCCGTGTAGCTGGCGTAGACCGTGTAGTGCGGCGTCAGGTCATAAAGCAGCCCGGCGTAGGGGGTCCACATATCATTGTGGGTCTGGCGGGTTTTGTTGGCAGCAGTCAGTTGATCGTTGGCGTTGTAGGCCGGTTCTGCGCTTTCCAGCGACCAACTGCCGTAGCGGCTGCCGAGCACGGCGTGCAAACGATCTGTCAGGCTCAGGCGCGTGGCCAGGTAGCCAGCTTTCTGTTCCTTACTGCTGTGCTCACCTTTGAGGCCCGTGACGGTGTCAGGAAATTTGCCGATCCCGCCCATGTATTTCCAATCTGGAATAGTTTCGTAACCCGCAGGGTTTTGGCCTCTACGCAGAAAGGGTGATACATCGCGTTGGGCGGCTTCGCCATAGCCCACCATCAGCGCGTGTTCGCGGCCCAATAGCGTGTAGCTGCCGGCGAGATTGAGGTCGATGGCTTCCATGGTTGATTTGCCGAGCATATGGCTGGACCAGGAATACATGCCGCTGCGATCTTCATTCGGGAAGCCCGCACCGCCGTAGTAAACCTTGCCGTCGGTGTCGCTTTGCCGATGGGTGTAGGCCGCCTTCAAATGCCAGTCACCGGCGAACCGATGGTCCAGTGTCGCGAAGGCGGTTTTGTCCGTCAGCGGCCACGAACTCCAGTCTGCCGCCATGTTGGTTGAGCGCGAGAGACCGGCCTTGCCGCCCTGGCTGTTCCAGTAGGGCACAGTGCCCCAGGAGGTGCCTTGCACATGCTTGTCTTGGTAATCAAACCCTACAGCCAGCACGGTATCGTCTGAAAGGTCGCCTTCCAGAATGCCGTAGCCCACCGACCGCTGCAGCCCATAGTTGTCTCGGAACGACTTGCTGTCGCGGTAAGCCAGTACGGTGCGTCCGCGCAATCGCCCGTCAAATGCCAGCGGCCCGCCGACGTCCACGTAGCTGTAATAGTTGTCATGGCTGCCACCGCTCACACCGGTTCGCGCCTGCCATTGGGCGGTGGGGCGCTTGCGCACCATATTGACGGTGGCCGAAGGGTCGCCTGCACCCGTGGTCAACCCCGTGGCGCCGCGTACCACTTCAATGTGGTCGTAAATGATGGTGTCCGCATCCGACTTCATGTAGCCGAAGGTATTGAGCATCCCGTCAATCTGGTAGTTATTGATGCCGTAGCCACGGGCGGAATAGTAGACACGGTCGGAGTCATAATGCTGGACGTTGACACCTGTGGTCTGGCGCAGCACTTCGGTGAGGGTATTGAGGTTGAAATCGTCCATTTGCTGACGGGTAATCACCGAAACCGATTGCGGGGTTTCCTTGATGGACATGTTCAGCTTGGTGGCCGTGTTCATCGAGCCGGTGGTGTAGGCCCCGGTGTGTTCGGTGGTCGCGCCCAGGCCTTCGGCGGTGATGCTGGTGGCACCCAGCTCAAGGGCGCGTGGCGGGGCGTGCTCGGGATCGGTCTCAGCCAGCAGGTCCGGGCTCAGCGCGACGCTGCACAGGCCAAGGGTGAGGGTCATGGAACGGGTAAAAGGCGCGAACATCGCGGCAGACTCCTTGTCGTCTTTGCGGCCTTCTCAGTAAGAGAAGGCCTTGGCTCAAAGACGAAAGGGCGCGCGGAACTTTAGGCTTAAACGAGAATGATTGTTATCTTTCTGTTACAAGGCTCAGTCTATTTTGCTACCACTTCAGAGGCGTCCGACTTCTTTGGTTTGATCAGGCTGAAATCAATCAGGCCCTTTTTCTGCCCGATGTAAGGGTCACCAATCAGCAGCGGGCGTGGCTTGAAGCTGTCGTTCACCAGGCTCTTGCTGCGGTCCCACTCATCGAAGCTCAAACCGGCCATGTCGGCCCAGGTGTGGATCAACTGCGAGCTGCTGTAAGGCCGCTGCAAGTCGCTGGCAAAGCTCCAGTCATGGGTTTCACGCCACTTTGGTGAGGCGTAGGCCATGAATGGGATGGTATACATCGGCGCCGTCGGCTTGCCTTCGTTACGGCCCAAGGTGCTGTGGCCGGCCGAGTCGAACACGTCTTCGCCGTGGTCCGAGAGGTACAGCAGGAAGCCGTTGGGGTCGGTCTTGGCGTAATCCTTGATCAGGCTCGACACCACGAAATCGTTGTACAGCACCGCGTTGTCGTAGCTGTTGTAGGTCGGCAGCTGATCGTCGCTGACACCGGCGGGTACGCCCTGGCGATCGGTGAACTTGTCGAAGGTCGGCGGGTAGCGGTACTGGTAGCTCATGTGCGTGCCCAACAGGTGCACCACGATGAACTTGCGCTCGGCAGGGTCGGCCAACGCCTTGGCGAACGGCGCCAGCACGTCGCCGTCGTATTGGCGGGCGTTCTGGTTGCGGTTGTTGTTGAGGTACACCTGCTCGTCAGCCTGCTCGGAAAAGGTGGTGAGCATGGTGTTGCGCTTGGTCATGGTCTGCTGGTTGGTGATCCAGTAGGTTTTGTAACCGGCCTGTTTCATCACGCTGACGATTGACGGCGTCTTCAAGTACAGGTCCGGGTTCTCTTCGTCGGCAAACGTCAGCACCTGTTGCAGCGCTTCAATGGTGTAGGGCCGCGGAGTGATGACGTTGTCAAAGACCGCCAGCTGGTCGCGCAGCTTGTCCAGTTCCGGCGTGGTATTGCGCGGGTAGCCGTAGAGGCTCATGCGCTGACGGTTGGTGGATTCGCCGATCACCAGCACCAGGGTCGATGGCTGGTCGGCCATGGTGTCCTTGAGGTTCTTCAACGGCGGGATCTTGCTGGCGCTGGTGAGCATGCCCTGCATGCTGTTGAGCTGTTCGGTGTAGCGGCGGTAGGCAACGATCATCTGCCATGGCACGGCAGGTTCGACGCGGCTTTCAAAGCCGTCGATGGCCAGTTCCATGGTCGGGTTGGTCGCAATCTGCTTGACCAGCGGGTAACCGACCACGGCCAGCACAATCGCGGTGGCTGCCAGCAGCGCCTGGCCACGCGGCAAGTAAACCGGACGCAGGCGGGTCCACAGGAGCACGGCCACGGCGGTATGGGCGATAAACGCCAGCACGATCCACCAGGCGAAGTATTGAGTCGCGTATTCGCCCGCTTCAGAGATGTTCGATTCGAACATGATGAAGATGACGCTTTGCGAGAACTCCTGCTGGTAGATGAAGAAATAACCCAGGCTGGCCATCGAACAGGCCCACAGCACCACGCCGATCAAGGCCGCGAGCAAGCGCGTGCGCTTAGGGAACAGCAGCATCGGCGCGAGCCAGAACGCGCTCAGGAAGAAGGCTTGGCGAAAACCACTGAAACCGGAGGTGCCGGTCAGTTGGATCAGAAGTTGGGTAATACCCGAGAAATACCAGAAAAACAGGAACAACCAGCCAAGACCGGCCCAATCAAAGCCTTTCGCAGACTTGGTGCTGCGTTTGAACATCGCCATCCAGTACTCCAACCCGATAATTGCTCAGTCGCTGCGCAGGAATGCACGCGACAGTGGGCCGCCGCGTGTGCGTGGCCCTATTCGGCGGGAGTATCGGGATGAGGATGTGAAAACTTCGTGAGTTATTTCTGAAGGCTTTGTTCAGCTTAGGTTCAGCAAAGTACGGGCTGGGCGCCGGATGCCAGGTTGAGCTGCGCTTGAAGGTGTGCGCGCAGGCGCAGAACTTCCTGCTGCAGCTGATCGCGCTCTTCTTTTAATTGGCGCAATTCATCGCGACGCACGCTGACGTAGAGGGTCTGTGGCGGTCGGGTCATCTGTGCTGTGCTCATTGCTTACCTCGCAAATAGCCGGTAGATCGCGGTGCCGGAACGCTTCAGTCGAGGTTCGCGGCAACAGTCGGAAGCAATTCTGAATTCTTTTTTGGGTCAATGGAACTTTTTTATTTTTGGTGGTCGCTGTGACTTTTTCGGCAGTGATGCTGAAACGATGGCATTTTTTTGTCATGAAACTACACGGATCCGCTCTGGACTAACCCTCATTAGCCTCATTGCGCTATAAACTATGTCACACATTTATTTAGCAGTTAGGAGCATCAGCACATGCAACTGGGGATTATCGGACTAGGCCGCATGGGCGGTAACATTGCGCGGCGCCTGATGCTCAATGGGCATACCACCGTTGTATACGACCGTAACGAAGCATTCGTCAAAGCCTTGAGCGAGGAGGGCGCCACCGGCGTCGCCGACCTCAAGGCCCTGGTAGCCGGCCTGCAAAAGCCGCGCGCTGTGTGGGTGATGCTGCCGGCAGGCGCGCCCACCGAAGACACCATCAATACGCTCAGTGAGTTGCTCGAAGACGGTGACGTGATCATCGACGGCGGCAACACCATGTACAAAGATGACATCCGTCGCGCCAAGGCCTTGTCGGAAAAAGGCCTGCATTACGTCGACGTCGGCACCTCCGGCGGCGTCTGGGGCCTGGAGCGCGGCTATTGCATGATGATCGGCGGCGACGTCGAGACCGTGCAGCGCCTCGACCCTATCTTCGCCAGTCTGGCACCGGGACTGGGCAGCATCCCACGCACCAAGGACCGTTCGGCCTCTGCCGACAGCCGCGCCGAACACGGTTATATCCACGCAGGCCCCGCCGGTTCCGGGCACTTTGTGAAGATGATCCACAACGGCATCGAGTACGGGATGATGCAGGCCTTCGCGGAAGGCTTCGATATCCTCAAGACCAAAAATTCGGAAAGCCTGCCAGAGCACGAGCGCTTCGACCTCAATGTTGCCGACATCGCTGAAGTCTGGCGCCGTGGCAGCGTGGTCTCGTCCTGGTTGCTGGACCTGACCGCCGATGCATTGGCCACCGACCCGAAACTCGACGGTTACTCCGGCTCCGTGGCCGACAGTGGCGAAGGCCGCTGGACCATCGAAGCCGCCATGGAACAAGCCGTGCCGGTACCGGTACTGTCCACTTCGTTGTTCGCCCGCTTCCGTTCGCGCCAGCAGAGCACCTACGGTGACAAAATGCTGTCTGCCATGCGCTTCGGCTTTGGTGGCCACGTGGAGACTTCCAAAAAATGACCGCTAACGGCAAGAAACCCAAGGCCGAACCTGCTCCACCCACTACCTTGTTTCTGTTTGGCGCCCATGGCGACCTGGTCAAGCGCCTGCTCATGCCGGCGCTGTACAACCTGAGTCGTGACGGGCTGCTGGGCGACGGTCTGCGTATTGTCGGCGTTGATCACAACGCCATCAGTGACGCCGACTTCGCCAAGAAGCTTGAGGACTTCATTCGCACCGAGGCCGCCAGCAAAGTCCGCGGCAATGGCGAGAACGCCCTGGACCCCGAGCTGTGGGCGCAGTTGGCCAAAGGCATCAGCTACGTCGAGGGCGATTTCCTTGACGACAGCACCTACGCCGACATCGGCAAGAAGATCGCCGACAGCGGCACCGGTAACGCGGTGTTCTACCTGGCCACGGCACCGCGCTTCTTCGGTGAAGTGGCGCAGCGCCTGGGCAGTGCCGGTTTGCTTGACGAAACCGACGACGGTTTCCGTCGTGTGGTGATCGAAAAACCTTTCGGTTCGGACCTTGCCACCGCCGAAGCACTTAACGCGTGCCTGCTCAAGGTGATGAGCGAGAAGCAGATCTATCGCATCGACCACTACCTGGGCAAGGAGACGGTGCAGAACATCCTGATCAGCCGTTTCTCCAACGTGCTGTTCGAGGCGTTCTGGAACAACCATTACATCGACCACGTGCAAATCACTGCGGCGGAAACCGTTGGCGTCGAGACGCGGGGTAATTTCTTCGAGAAAACCGGCACCTTGCGCGACATGGTGCCTAACCACCTGTTCCAGCTGCTGGCGATGGTGGCCATGGAACCACCGGCGGCGTTTGGCGCCGATGCAGTGCGCGGTGAAAAGGCCAAGGTGGTGGGTGCGATCCGCCCGTGGTCATTGGAAGATGCGCGCGCCAACTCGGTACGCGGCCAGTACAGCGCCGGCGAAATCGGCGGCAAGTCGCTGCCCGGTTATCGTGAAGAAGCCAACGTTGCGCCTGACAGCAGCACCGAGACCTTTGTCGCCCTCAAGGTGATGATCGACAACTGGCGTTGGGTCGGCGTGCCGTTCTACCTGCGTACTGGCAAGCGCATGAGCATTCGCGACACCGAAATCGTGATCTGCTTCAAGCACGCGCCGTATGCGCAGTTCCGCGACACGGACGTGGATGAACTCAAGCCCACCTACCTTAAAATCCAGATCCAGCCAAACGAAGGCATGTGGTTCGACCTGTTGGCCAAAAAGCCCGGGCCGGCCCTGGAAATGGCCAATATCGAATTGGGTTTCGACTACAAGGACTTCTTTGAAATGCAGCCGTCGACCGGGTATGAAACCCTGATCTATGACTGCATGACCGGTGACCAAACCTTGTTCCAGCGCGCCGACAACATCGAAAATGGCTGGCGTGCGGTGCAGCCGTTCCTGGATGCCTGGAAAGAAGACGACGCGATCCAGGCCTACAAGGCCGGTGAAGATGGCCCGGCGGCGGCTGATGAGTTGCTGGCCCGTGATGGTCGCAGCTGGCACAGCCTCGGATGAGTGATGCAGCGATTCATCCCATCCAGTTGGTGCTCAGTGATGTAGACGGCACCTTGTTGCATCCCGACCACAGTCTTAGCCAGCGCACCGCCGACACTATTCGTGCGTTGCGTGACGCTGGGGTGTTTTTCAGCCTGGCCAGCGGGCGCCCGCCCAAGGCCATGCTGCACCTTATCGAGACCTTCGGTATTGATGTACCGGTGGCGGGTTTTAACGGTGGCACCTTGATCAACCCGGATGGCAGCATCCTGGTTGCTCATCACCTGCCGGCGGAGGCGGCGCTGATAACCCTGGCGCTGTTTTCGGCCGAGCCGGACGTGGAAGTCTGGGTGTTCGCCGATGGCGATTGGCTGCGCCGTGACCCGCCTGGGCCAATGGTGCAGCGCGAAGCCGATGGCTTGGGCTATGGGCCAGTGGTGGTGGAGAGTTTTGAGCCGTACCTGGACCGGGTCGACAAGATTGTCGCTGCCAGCAACAACACGCAGTTGTTGATCGAGCTGGAAGCGCAGTTGCAGCCCAAGGTGCAGGGTTTGGCGCAGGTATCACGCTCGCAGCCGGTGTACCTGGACGTCACGGCCATGCTCGCCAACAAGGGCGAGGCGTTGAAAACCCTGGCTGCGCACCTCGGCGTGCCGATGGAGCAGACGGCGGCTATCGGCGACGGCGGCAATGACCCGGCGATGTTTGCCGTGGCGGGTTTGTCGATTGCGATGGGGCAGGCGGAAGAAATCGTCAAGCGCCAAGCCAGTGTGGTTACCGGCAGCAATGTCGAGGACGGCGCAGCCGAAGCGATCGAGCGCTTTATACTCGCACCGCGATAAGTTGCTGAGGTTGTGATGTTCAACTTCCGATCATTGTTGTGCAATGATCGGAAGTTACTGCCCAGTCTTACTTTTGCATAACCCATGACTGCAATTGGTAGCCGTTTTTGTCGAGCTCGGCACGTGCCTGCAACAACAATTCTTCCAACTGAGCCGGGTCGGAATAAGTACTCGAAGACAGCTGTTTGCTGCCGATACGGGTATTGGTACGGTCGATGACGCTCAGGCTTAGGGCGCCATTGCCATCGTGCCAGGCCACGCACTGAAAAGGCTGGAAGGCACGGTCTGCGATCAAAAGAGCTTCGTTGATGCGGAGCGGGGCGTTCATGTGGGTCTTCTCTCTAAATGCCCAGTCAGTTAAGTACCGTCGGTTGGGCGAGCCAGACGGTGAGTTACTTGTACTGATGCACGATGGCAGGGTATGGGTCACATCTTAGAGCAAGAAATTTCAACTTTTCGTGATTGGCGTCATGTAAGCGGCTGTTTTGAAAGCGCATTGAGTGTGGCGGTCACGGATGATTTTTTTGTCCGCAGCGACGCCGAGATGGCTTTGTGCCCAGACTTATAGCGAAACGGTACAAAGGCTGCGTCAATAACTTGCTAGTGTTAGCGCCAGGCCGCACAAACCGTTGTTTATAAATAACTTTAACAATTTTGACGCCAAGGAATAGTCATGGTTGTTACACCTTTCCAACGACGCTTGCTCGTAGTCGACCCGTGCGACGATTGCCACCAGCTATTGCCCGGTCTGCACAGTGCGGGTTGGGAAGTGGACAGCTGTGCACTCGCCGCCGTAGGCGACAGGTCGTGTGATGTGGGACTGTTGCGCCTGCAGCCGTATCACCTGGAGCGCCCTGAAGCGGTCAAGGAGTTGATCAGCCGCAGCGGCACCGAATGGATCGCCGTGCTCAGCCAGGACGTTTTACGCCTGCAAAATGTCGGCGATTTTGTCTGTGAATGGTTTTTTGACTTCCACACCCTGCCGTTTGATGTTGCCCGCGTGCAGGTCACGCTAGGGCGTGCATTTGGCATGGCCCGCCTGCGCGGCAAAGGCCATGCGCTGATCGACGCACAGGAACATGAACTGCTGGGCGACAGCCGGCCCATTCGTGAGCTGCGCAAATTACTCGCCAAACTGGCACCCACAGAATCGCCAGTGCTGATCCGCGGTGACAGCGGCACCGGCAAAGAGCTGGTGGCCAAGACCCTGCATCGTCAATCCCAGCGCCATGCCAAGCCTTTTGTCGCGATCAATTGCGGCGCGATTCCCGAGCACCTGATCCAGTCCGAGCTGTTCGGCCATGAAAAAGGCGCGTTCACCGGCGCTCACCAGCGCAAGGTCGGGCGTATCGAGGCAGCCCACGGTGGCACGCTGTTTCTCGATGAGATCGGCGACTTGCCCATGGAACTGCAAGCCAACTTGCTGCGTTTCCTGCAGGAAAAGCAGATCGAACGCGTCGGTGGCAGCCAGCCCATCCCGGTGGATGTGCGGGTGCTGGCAGCGACACACGTGGACCTGGAAGCGGCGGTTGCGAAGGGCACCTTTCGTGAAGACTTGTATTACCGGCTGAATGTCTTGCAGGTGATAACCGCACCACTGCGCGAGCGGCACGGCGACGTGGCGATGCTGGCCAACCATTTTTCACGCTTCTACAGCCAGGAAACCGGGCGCAGGCCGCGCAGCTTCAGCGAGGATGCCTTGGTTGCCCTGGGCCAACACCCGTGGCCGGGCAATGTGCGCGAGTTGGCCAACCGTGTGCGCCGTGGTCTGGTGCTGGCAGAAGGCCGCCAGATCGAAGCCGTTGACCTGGGGTTGCAAGGTGAACAGGCAATTGCGCCGCCCATGGCTACACTGGAAGATTACAAGCACCGCGCTGAACGCCAGGCGTTGTGCGATGTGCTCAACCGGCACAGCGATAACCTGAGTATCGCGGCCCGTGTGCTCGGCGTGTCGCGGCCGACGTTCTACCGGTTGCTGCACAAACACCAGATCCGCTAGGGCGGGTAAACCGAAAGGCCCCGCAACGACCCTTATCGTTGCGGGGCTGATCGTTCCCACGCTGATCGTTCCCACGCTCCGCGTGGTAATGCCGCCAGGGACGCTCCGCGTCCCCATACCACTAAAAGTAATACGGGAATTTCAAGCTGAACGTAAAGTCCGGCGCATCATCCGTCATCCCAATCGACAGGTTCGGCACGATCGTCAGGTTATCCGACGCCGCAATCGTCATGCCCACGTTGAAATACCCGGCGTTGGCATCGCTGGATACCACCGATTGCCAGTCCTGGCCGCTCTGCTTGACCTTGCTTTTGCGTTGCACCAAGTCAGACACCGAGAACGACATACTCATCTTCTCGTTAAGCGCGAAGGCCACCCCAACACCGAGCTGGAAGCTGTCACCCAGGCTGACTTTGCCCGGGATCTTCTGGTTGACGTTGGGGCTGATGTCACTGAACGAGTCTTCAAAGTTATGGGTATAGGACAGCGAGCCGAACAACACCGCCGGGTCGAAGGTCTTGACCAGGGAAATACCCGGCGTGACCGACCACACTCCGTTGCCGGTCGGCAGGCTTTCCGGCACGGCGAGGTTGTTGTTGCTGGCTTGCTCGATCAGCTTGATGCCATAGGGTTCCTTGCCGGTGGGTGCCTTGACCCGCAGCGACACCACCGCATCCGGCAGGCTGGCGCTTTCATCGAGGAACTTGTAGGCGATGCCGAAGTTGACATCACCGATGGTGGGATCGCGGCTGACGGAGGCTTCCGACGTATTCTTGGCATCGCCGCCGGCACCACCGGACTGGTAGGTTGCTTCGCGATACACCACCGGCACGTTCAGGTCGAATTGCCAGCGGTTGTCCAGGTTGTAGCGGCCGGTGAGGTCCAGGGTCCAGCTGTCCGACTTGATCCGGTCCAGGTTGATATTGCCCAGGAAGATCGAGTCCAACGCCAGAAAGCCGTTGAGTGACAATTGGCGCGCGTCGTAGCGGGCGTAGGTAAGCCCGGTTTCAAAGCTGAACTTGCCATTGCCAAAAAAGCCACTGGCCTCGTTGTACAAGTTGCTCACACTTTGTGCCGGGGTGGAATCGTCCTTCAAACTTTGCCCGTAGGAACTGCTGCCTGCCGCGCCTCCGGATGCGGCGGCTGCGCCCACGCCGGCCACTGTCGTACCGCCTTTCTGGAAGTCGGCAGGGGATTTGGCCAGGCGTTTGGGCGTTGGTGTTGCGGGCTGATCTTCTACTTGCCTTACGCGTTGCTCCAATACGGCCAGTGCTTTTTGCTGCACTTCATAACGTTGCTTGAGCTCCAGCAGTTCCTGTTTCAGCGTTTCGATGTCGGCATCCGGCGCGGCGTACAACACCGATGCGGGCAGGAGCGTACTCAAACAAATTACGGCACGTAACGATAAAGATCGATGCATGAAATAAGCCGTCCCTTTCTAATGCGTAAGTGTCGAGGCTCAGCGTAGTTCAATAACCGGAAGGGCGTAGGCCTTTGAGTTGGTCCAGGTTCAGGTTCTGCGTAATGTTGTTCAAACCGTTGTTGCCCATGACCACATTAAGTTGGGTCAAGTTGTTCACGAAATTGCTGTTGCCTTGAATAACGGTGCCTTGAAGCACATTGCCGGCACCGATTTGCTGCACCACATTGCCTTGATTGTTATTGGCCTGGAGCGCCATTTGCAGCCCGCCGTTTTTAGCCGTGACCGTGACCTGGCCGGCGGCTGTGCCCCCCGTGATCGGCTGGCCGGCAATCAGTGCCTGGCCCGACTGCACGTAATTGGCCGGCGCCAGGCCGTTTTTCGTCACGTTGATATCCACGCCATTGTTGGCCGTGTTGCCATCGCCCGCTGCGCGCACGCTTTGCGTGACACCCTGGCCAGTGCCGAGACCGGCGCCGCCGACAACGGTGCCCTTGCCGTCAGGCTGTTTGATCACCCCAGTGCCATCGTTACCGGTAATTTGCACATAAAACTGCGGCGTGACGGTGGAGGCATTGACTTGCATATTGGCGGTGCCGGTCACGGTCGCGCCGGCGGCATTGGTCCAGGTGCTGCTCATCACAATGCCAAAGCTGATAATCCGCCCGGGCATCACATAGCGCCCGCGCAACTCGGCCATTTCCGCGTCCTTGAGCTCGATCGGCTTGAATGTCGAAGAAGCATAGGCAGGTGCTGCGGCTGCCAGGCATAACACCGTCAGCCAGCGTTGAGTGTTCATCGTTTGCTCCTGGAGCGTCCTGCTCCTTATTGCGCTTCTAGAAGAAGTCGCTCTGGATAAAACCGAAGTCCATCAATTCACTGTCGCGTACCGGGCTGAACTCGTTGAACTGGTTCTTGGCCGTCAGCGGCGCGCGCGGAGTGAGCAAGGCGTTGGCCTTGTCGTAACCCTCACCGATCACCGCGAACACTATGCCGTTCCAGCCCTTGACGAAGTCGTCCTTGGCATAGCGCTTGTTGCCCAGCACGGGGTCGCCGATATATACCCAGTCTTTGTCGGCTCGTTGCAGCACCACAAAGTGCTTGTAGCCGCGAATGTCCAGCAACACCACCACCGGCACTTTCACGGTGACCAGCACTTCAGGCGTGATCCGGTAGCCCTTGGCGCGCATGTGGATGCTTTCCAGGTAGCGCTTCATGTCGAGCATCGAGAAGCCTTGGGTGCGCACCAGGTCCTGGTCGGCGTTGACCAGCATGCCCTTGATCACGTGGTCTTCATCCACGTCCATCCAATAGGCTTGGCGCAGGATGGTCGCCAGCGCGGCGGCGCCGCAGCTGAAATCGGTTTTCTGTTCCACCAGGTTGGCGAACTTGCGCTCGCGGATGCTTTCGACCTTCTTGTAGACCACCGCGCCATTCGGCATGACGACGGCCATTTGCGCCGCCCAGGCCGGGCCAGTGAGTGCAAGCAGAAGGAAGGCAGCTGTGAGGCGCATCATCGTATGACCTGCTGGACACTGGAAATAAAAAGGGCCTTGTTGCCAAGGCCCTATCTGGATCAGAAGCGAGTGATTGCTACGTTGTTCTGACCTTGGTTGTTGCTGCCCGACAGAACGTTGGAGTTCGACACCCCAGAGCTGTAGTTCATCGAGTTGTTCACGCTGGCGTTGTTGACCACCGGTTTGGTGCTGCCCCAGCCGTGGCCGCTGGCCAGATTGAGGGTCAGGTTGCCCGACACATCCTGCACGCCAGTGACGGCTGCAGCACCGCTGTCGCCATTACCCGAGGCAATTGCAACGCTGTTGCTGCCTTGGTTGGAGGTGCCCGATGCGGCGTTCAACTGAATCACGCCTGAAGCGTGGTTGCCGCTGTCGTTAAGGGAAGCGTTGTTTCTAGTGCCGCTGTTGGCCACAAAGTTACCGGTGTTCGATTGAGCGGTACCGGTGGCGGCGAATACGAAATCCGCATCCCCGGAAACGATGGCAACGTCGTTTTTGCCTTGGTTGTTGTCGCCGCTCAGCACGTTGCCGTTGGCCACGCCACTGATGTTGTTGTAGGAATCATTGGCCGAGGCGTTGTTTTTGGTTTTGTCATTAAGTACCACGTTGCCATGGTTGCTCTGACCGTCCTGTGTGGTCGCAGCAGCCGTGGTAGGCGCGTGATAACCGCCCGCTTGAGCAGCAACAGCCATGAGCGCAGCGAGAGCGAAAGCCAGTGGTTTAAGAGCCATTGAAGTTTTCATGGTGTATCTCCTTGCTTCTAATTAGTTGGTTAAGTGTTGGTACGGTCCAGCTATAGACTCAGCTCCATCAGTTGAGTCGTAAGTTCAGGGTGTTAGCCACTCGGTTCCCCACCCCGGCGCTCTGGTTGACCTGAACCACTCCACGGCTGCCGGTGAAGGCCTGGTCGCTGGTAACGACCTGGCGGCTGCCAGTGGTAGGGGTCAACCCTGAGTCGGTTGCAAGCGCAACGTTCTGTTGCGACATGACGCTGTCGTCGATGCTTTGCGGGCCAGCGTTCACGCTGATGCGCACGGCATTGATCATCTGGTTCTGGGCCCCGGCGGACTGGTTGACGCTCAGTGCACCGTTGCCATTACTGAAAGAGTTGCCCTGGATCGCGGCATTGGCGTTCAGGGAGCGGTCGGCGGGCGCGCCGCCGATTTTTTGCGTGACGGCGATGTTGGCCTGGGCGTTGTGGCCCACTGCGATGGCGACGTTGTTGCTCAGTTGTTGCTGGTCACCGGCGGCCTGGTTGATCGTCACCACACCGTTGTATTGCTTGCCCGAGTTATCAAGGGTTGCGTTGTTGTTGCTGTCGGCCATCGCCGCAGTGCAACCGAGGGCTGCAAGAAGCATCCAGGAGCGGTTCATTTCATCGCCCCCCCAACCATGCCGCCGATGTTGTTCAGCGGCGCGAGGCCGCTGGAGATTGCGCCGTTGACCGTGCCAGCGATGCCGCTGCCACCACCACCGTGGCCGGCCGCACCCGCTGCGCCCAGGTTGCTGGCGCTACCGATGTTGTTCAGGGCGGGAATACCGCCATTGGGCATGGTGCTGCGAGTAATGCTTGAGCCACTGCTGATACCGGCAATGTCGTTGTCGCTGAGCTCATGGTTCATGGCGCGATTGACTTGGGCCGACGGGTTGGCATTCACGGTGGTGGGGTAGGGATCCTGGCCGCGTGAACGACCAATTGCATAAGGTTGAACCTGGCGTTCAAGCACGATCACACCATCACCCGCCGCGAGCACCGGAACGCTCACGCTGGCACTCAGTGCACAGCCGATCAGCAGGAGGCTCAGTGAGCCTGGATTGTGTGTGTCCATGGCAGTGTTCCTTATTCTTCACGCTGACCCTAAACAGCGTTGTTGGGAACAGAGCAGAACGCGTGCCGCTTTTTATTTATTGTTTATATTCAGAGGGTTGGCGTTAAATCGAGGCAAAGTGATAACGATGCTGTTTCATCGTTGAAACAGTGTCGCCGTCAACGGGCATGCCCGGCCAAGCCTCAAGGGTGTCTCAGCGATGTAACACTGCGCGTGACAAAGCCATGAATGCGCACCGGGCGGGCGATTCAAGCGAGGAAGGTGTTTCAAAAATGGACACTTTGGGCGCGAGCGAACCAGCTGTTGCAGGCAGGCTCAGCCCTTGGGCGCTTTACGCGGGATGGAATTGAGTACCGGGTTGCCGTCCTGGTTCTGGGTCAGGTAGACCGGCAGCACCTTGGGCAGGGAAGGCACAAGGTTGTTGACCTCATTGATGTTGTAGATGCCGCCGATGCGAATCGCCCCGGTACTGGCATCTGCCAGCATCACCGGTTTGTTCAAGTAGCGGTTGATCAGCGGCAACGCGTCGGTCAGGGCCAGGTTGTCGAGTACCAGTTTGCCCTGGCGCCAGGCCAGGGCCGAATCATCGGGGTTAATCGCAGCAATTTGCGGGGTGGCATCGCCCAGGTTGTAAATGGCCTGCATGCCTGGGGTCAGGGGCACGCTGGCATGCACCTTGTCGCTGGAAATCTGCACCGAGCCCTCAAGCAACATCACCCGCACCTGGTCTTCATATTTCCAGACATTGAACTGAGTGCCGGTCACCCGAACCTGGCCTTCGCCCGCCTTGACGATAAACGGGTGAAGGCTGTCATGGGTGACTTTGAAAAACGCTTCGCCCTTGGTCAAGGTCACGCGGCGTTGGTCCTTGTAATGGCTGTAGACCAACTCGGTGCCCAGGTTCAATTCAACCTGGCTGCCGTCGCCGAGGGTCACTTTGCGCAAGCCGGTGTCGGCTTCGAAATGTTCATAGGAACTGGGCAACCAGCCTGCTTCCCAGCCGGTAAAGGCGGCCAGCGGCAGGGCGGCGAGGCATATCGCGGCGGCCACTGCATAGGTGCGCAGTCGGCGGCGTGGCTTGAATGGCAGCACAACCACAGCCGGTTCGCTGCGTGGCAGGTGGTCAGCCACGTCCCAGATTTCCAGCATGGCGGCATACTCAAAGGCATGCAGCGGGTGCGCATCGTGCCACTGTTCAAAAGCCCGACGTTCGCTCGCCGTGCAATCACTGGCATGCAGACGCATGCACCAATGCGCGGCGGCATCGGTGATCGCGTCATACTCGTCTTCTGAAAGGGGCTGTTGAGTCATTAAACCGTCCTGATTTCCCACATTCTAACCTCCCAAGGCGGATGGCGAGAACAGCCGTCATGGCGATTGCACATCAATTGGAACTTATTCTCGTTTGTAAATATCAGAAAACACAGGACACGAGTCCGTCAGTCCCACAATGGAGAACGAATATGCTGAAGAAAACCTTAGTCGCCCTGTGTGCAACCACCGCGCTGCTCAGCGCTGGCGCCGCCCTGGCCGATAAGCCGGGCGCCGGCTGGATCACCATCGAGAAAGCCATTGAAACCGCCAAGACCAAGGCCGGCTATGTCGAAGTCTACAGTGCCGAAGCCGATGACAACGGCTATTGGGAAGTCAAAGGGCGCAAGTCCGATGGCATCGTGTATGAAGCACGTATCGATGGCGCTTCCGGTAATGTCCTGCGCGACCAGAAAGACTGATGCTCGCTGCGGGGGCCGCTCAGGCTCCCGTTTCCAGCAGACGGCCCAAGTGAGTAATCAAGTAGGTCACCGAGTCTGCGTTGGCCAAAATGGTGTCGATGCGTTTGTCCGGGTTGCTCATGAACACGTCGCGGGCATCTCTAAGGTCCTTGGTGCCGGTGGTGCTGAGGACTTTTTGTTTTACGTGGGTGGTGGCCGTGTCGGGCCCGTAGTCTTCCCACTCTGCCGAGAAATCGTCCCACGTCTTGAACAGCATTGTCGCGGGCGTCAGCGTGGAGAGTGCAGTACTGCGCAGATCTTCCAGGGTTGTTTTCAATAGTTTAGCACCCGGCTTGGCCGCGTTTATCAGGTCCGGGAATGGCCGCATGGCGTCCAGGTAGGCGATGTCTTCGGTGTCGAGCTTCAAGTGCGTCAATTCGTGGATCAGGACACTGGCTCTGGCGTGGGCCGATAGGTCGAAGGGTGAATTCAGGCGGTTCTGGTAATTGTCCATGCAGGGGTCAAAGAACCGGTTGAGCAGGTACAGTTTGCGCTCCCGATCTTGCGGAATGACAAAAGCGTATTGATGCGCTGCACTGATACGGCTGGTCCCACTGACAAAGCGTCTAGAGTCGGTGCTGGTCAAGGTCGGATCGCTCAATTCATCCAATATCACGTCGACTATTCTCTCGACTCTGCTGACCTGAGCAGGCGTGAGGCTGATGACACCGAACAGCTCACCCAAAAACAGGCCCACACGGCTGTCGGGCGCGCGCTGTTGTGCGAAATGAACGATGTTGCGCTTGCAATTGACGGCGTAGTAAGTCGCTACATTCAACGCTTCGTTGATTACCTGGGCTTTCCAGCTCGACAGCGCGGCAATCGCTCTGATGCCCGACGCTTCAATATTGATCGCCTCCCGTTCGCCTGCCCGCGTGTGCATGCGTGACAAGGTTTTGCCAAAACGTGGGTTGTGACGGCTGAGGTCCAGTACCCATTTATCGTCTGAGTTTCGGCCGATGGCGGGGCCCTCTTGTTCGTCGTTCGCCAGGCGCCAATGATCATCAGTTTTCTTCACTGAGTACACCTTGCCTGCCACTGGCACATAGTTGTTCGAGGTTGCCTTGTCGGTATACACATGGCTGACAGCACCCAGCTCCAAGTCCTTCAATGCAACATCGTGGCTTTCGAAAGGTTGCAATCGAGTGCGTGAGGGCGCGGTGATACTCAGGGTGGCCAGAGTGTTGGCAGTGGGCAGGGTTTCGCCTGACAGATTGGCCTGCGATACCTCTGTTTCGGTGGGCGGCGCGGCATCGCTGCCCTCAAGTTCAGTGTACAGAACGGCCATTTGCGCCACGCCGTTGATAAAGTCTTTGAGGCCGGCTTTCCAGTGGTGCAGCTGCAATTCATCGGCTGAGCGCTTGAACAGCGTATAGCTGCGCCATACCACCAGCGGGTAGGCGAGTTTTCCCGCCATGAACCGCGCGGCGGCGGTGATGGCCCCCTCCAGCAAGTGGATCATGTTGTTCCAGATCGCTGCGCAGCCGTTCTCGAACTGACAGGCCAGCATCTTGTGCAATATCAGTGTGTTTTCACTGAACAGGTAGTGAAGGGCATTGCCGGTGACGGCGCTCGACGCGAGACGGATATCGTACGGGCGATGGGGGTTGTTTTGCAGCAAGTTACGGTAAATCGCCTGGTGAGGGGCCTCCAGGTGCAGGATCACCCAATCCTGAAGTTCACCCGGCCTGCCTAATTCATCCAGCAGTGCTTGCGCGTTCGGGTACTCCTTGAGCACGTGGTTTTCGCTATAGGGTGCGAACAGCACCAAGGGACCAGAACCCTCGGTTTCAGGGCCAATCAAGTACATGCCCAACACTTTGGCCAGAGTCGCGCCCTCGGTCGCAATCAACTCCAGAGGCCGAATCATGGCCGATGCACCTTCGAGCGCAGTGCGCGCCAGGGCGTCAGGCATGTCGAATACCTGCTGAACGCTGCTCAATGCCGCGGCTGTCAGACGCTCCTGCAGCTTTTGCTCATGGGCATAGTGCAACGTTTGCCACGGCAGCTGTCGGCAGAACAGGCGCCGGCGCTGGCGTCCTTCGTCCGTCTGCACGTCCAGGTGGTTTTGCAACCGTTTCTGATAGGCCGTTTTCAGGTCCAACTGGCGGACCATCTGCACAATGGCACTGGCGTCGAGTGTGGCCGGCAGCGCCACAGTCGTACGTGAGCGTGGCAGGATGTTCTCGGCATCCAAGTGCGGCCAATGTCGCAACGCAAAGTCGGTGAGGTTGTATACATGCACGTCCAGGGCTTGGTGCACCGGGATCAGCACGTCATCGGGGTCAAGAGCCTGGTGGGGGAAACGGGCCTTGAGCAGCGCCAGCAAAGCTGCGTGTGTATGCGTGCGAATCGGCGTGATGCCATGAAGGTAGTCTTCTTCCTCCGGGGCGTTGTTGTGATACTGCTCCAGCAGTTCGGCTTGATGGATCTGCTCCCGGGGTGGTGCCATCCCCAACCAGACCGGCAGGGCCTGCTGATGCTTCATGGCGCTCGCCACCGCGATCGCCCGTGCAAGGTTGGTGGGGGCGGTTTGCTGCATGAGTGTGTCCATACGATCTTGCAAGGCGCGAGCGGCGAAGTTCATCGAAAGAAGATGATCGACCCCGTCCATCACCGCGTCGCCATAGCTGCTCACGCGATTGTCCAGCAAATTGTCGTCAATGCGTTGCAGCGGCCCCAGCCGATAAACCTGATGAGGGATACGCAGGGAAATCGGCAGGTTTTCCAGCAGCGGTAAACGCAGGATCGGGTGCTCCAGGCGCCGTGTGATTGCCTCGCGCAAGGCTTGAATCGAGGTGAATACTTCATGACCGCGCCGGGGCGTCCAAAGTACGGCCCGGCCTGAACGCTGCGGGTCCGTACCGCCGCGCTCAGTCAAAGTAAACGCATTGGCGAGGGCCTGGGCGGTATCGGACGTGCCTGCAAAGAGCGTCAACGCGTAGGCGTCCGGCAGAAAACCGTTGAGGCCGTGCCGGGTTAATCGCACAAGGCTGTCGGGCCTGAGTACGGTGTCCAGCACGGCCTGGCTGCCGGGGGACAGTGTGTCGTTCAATAACCTCAGCTCGGCCTCGCTGCGTAACCCGAGCAGCATCGAATGCGCATGTTTTTTCCGCATGTTGCTCAGAAACAGCAGGGGGAGCTGACGCATTTCGTGGTTGGCAAACACCTTCAAGACTTGTTCGTTGACCATGTTGAAGGTGCTCAAGGTCAGGCTGGGCAACCGCAGCGCCACATGCGGTTCGAGCATCTGGTAAAAGCCGATTTTTCTGGTGTTGGGCAGTGGGCGGGCTTCACCGCTGAGGCGCTCGATGAAATGGTCGACCATGCTCACAGACGTCAATGCCGGACGCTCTTCGCGCTCCTCGGCCTGCGTGGGGTAGGTGTTGATATAAACCTCGTCGGCCTTGAGGTCCAGGCGCTGAGATTGCAGTTCTGCATTCAGTGCGACGGCAACCATTGTGCGCAAGGTCGGGTGTTGTTCGCTTTCGGTGGCCAGTGCTTGCTCAGCGGCCTGCAAGCGTTGCAGGTGCTGTTTGGCGCGCTCGGCCTGCACCGTGGAAGGTCGGCCGTTGCCGCTGGTGATCGGGTGCGCAGTCCAGCGCCCGGCGGTTTCCAGTGGGTCCAGGCGGTTGTCCAGCATGGCACGTATGTCCAGCGCGCAATCGAGCAGTGCATCAAGGTTGACCTGGCCGTCGCTGCGTCGGTAGAGCGCAAGTGCATGGTTCATGTTGCTGACTTGCTTGGCGGCGATATCTTCAAGCATGCCGGTGAACACGTCGCCTGGAATGGGCCGGGCGGCGATGTTGATCTGGTCCAGGCCAATGAAGGTGTTGCGCTCATCCAGGGACAGGAAGTTGAGTAACTCATCTTCGTGCCCGGCGGCCTTGAGCATGCTCAACAGTGTATCTTTGAGGTCCGCCATGTCTTTGAGTACCTGCAAGCCACGCGATTGCGTGTAAAGGTAGGCATGGGTTTCGCTGATCATCAGGGTGCTGGCCAGTTCCACAAAGTGCTGGTAGGGCGCGTAGATACGCACTTTTTCCACATTCAACTTTTTGGCATGGGCACTGCGGGCGCGCTGATCGGCAAGGAACATTGCCTGCAGGGTGTGGCTTTCCTCGGCGCTGATGATCTGGTTCTGCCGCTTGAGCAAGATATCCAGGCGAAACTTTTCGGCCATGACCTGTGTGAACAACTCCAGGCGTGAGGTCTCATTGCCGATATCTTCATTCCAGTAAGTCTGCAACAGGCTGCCCAGCAGTTTTGACAGGCTGCCGGACGTTTCTTTGATCAGAGTTTCCCAGTGCTGTTGATCCTGTTTTCGTTCGGCCGGTGTGAAGGCGCTGGTGTCATGTTTCGGGTTGATAAATACACGGGTCTGATCTTTGGACCAGGCGTGTTTCACATAAAACTCTAGGAAAGCTTCGCTTAAAGGCAGGGAATTGACCCAGCGACCATGATCGCCCGCCGGGGTTTGTACGAAAAAATCCACCCGCGTATCGCGTTGGTTCAGCGTGGGGAAGTACGACCGCGCCATGATGCCGAGCACTGTGTCGAGCATGGCACGCAAGGTGGGGGTCTTCTGTAACTGCTCAAGCATCATGCGCACATTGGCTTGCTGACAGTCCTCGAGGGTCTGCTCCTGGTCTTGCATGACGGCGCCTTCGACAAGGGTGGTAGTCAGCGTTATGGGCGTGTTCAGGGGCAGAGCGTTGCGCTGCGCAATTGACAGAAAGTGCATCAACTCGACACGCTGCACCGCGTTCTCCAGTTGCTCGCCGACCTGCTCAAGTAGCGTGGCGTGGTCGTCAAATACCTGAATACCGCCATAAGGGGTGTAAAGCACTGCCTTGCCATCGTCTGGCGCAGGGCTCATCAAAAAGGCGCCGGCGAGTGGAATGGGGGCCTGGCCTGACACGTTGATCAGCAGTCTTTCGACGCTCATGGGGTAGGTCTGCAGGCGGGAGTCTTGCCGTGCGGCATGGGTGGCCTGGTACACACCATACAACCAGTCCAGGTCTTTGACGCTGAGCCCAAGCGCCCGCTCGCGGGCGCTGGGCGAGTTTCTTTTTATTGGCAGCAGCAATTCGTCAAAAAAATAGGCAGGGGTTACACCAGTCATGGGCATTCTCCATCGTGCAAGGGGAATGACAGGCTAAGCACCCATGACCTGCGGGCGGGGGTAACTATTGAGCGCCGCCGCAAGTTGACAGCAGGCACCGTGCGTGTTGTTTAATCGAAGCCCGGAATATCCATTCGTTGCCTCTTCCAATCATAAAAACGGAGCTTCAAATGTCTGCGCAGTCTCCGACAGTTGCTACGGCCCCCACCGCAATCGGCTTTACCGAGTTAGTGGCATTGCTTAAACAGGTTTTTGAGCACCATGGCACGTCGCCGCAGGTGGCTGCCATCCTGGCGCACAACTGCGCCAGCGCCGAACGTGACGGCGCCCATAGCCACGGCGTGTTCCGCATTCCGGGGTATGTGTCGACGCTCAACAGCGGCTGGGTCAATGGCAAGGCTGTGCCGGTGGTCGAGGATGTAGCCTCGGGTTTTGTGCGGGTAGACGCCGACAATGGTTTTGCCCAGCCGGCATTGGCGGCGGCGCGCTCACTGTTGGTGGCGAAGGCGCGCAACGCCGGTATCGCGCTGTTGGCCATTCGAAACTCCCATCACTTTGCCGCTTTATGGCCCGATGTCGAGCCCTTCGCCGAAGAAGGCCTGGTAGCCCTGAGTGTGGTCAACAGCATGACCTGCGTGGTGCCCCATGGCGCGGATCGACCGCTGTTCGGCACCAACCCCATTGCCTTTGCCGCGCCGCGCGCCGATGGGCCGCCGATTGTGTTTGACCTGGCCACCAGTGCGATTGCCCATGGCGACGTGCAGATCGCCGCACGCAAGGGCGAGCGCCTGCCGCCCGGCATGGGCGTGGACAGCCTGGGCCAGCCAACCCAGGACCCCAAGGCGATTCTTGAAGGTGGTGCGTTGTTACCGTTTGGCGGGCACAAGGGTTCAGCACTGTCGATGATGGTCGAGTTGCTGGCGGCGGCGCTCACGGGCGGCAATTTTTCGTTCGAATTCAATTGGGCCGATCATCCCGGTGCGCGAACCCCCTGGACCGGCCAATTGCTGATCGTGATCGACCCGAGCAAAACTGCCGGGCAAGGCTTTGCCGAGCGCAGCCAGGAACTGGTGCGGCAGATGCATGCGGCGGGGTTGCGGCGGTTGCCAGGTGATCGGCGCCATCGCACGCGGGCGAAGTCGCAGCAAACCGGCATCGAGATTGATGCGCAGGAACTCAAGCAGTTGCAGGCACTGGCAGAAGGATAAAAGGGGCTGCGCTATCAGCGCAGCCCCTTTGGCTCAGTCGTTTGAATTAGTTGCGACGACCCAGCAACAGGCCGACCACCAGGCCAAAACCTGCGGAAATCGCCACGGTCTGCCATGGATGGCCACCAATATAGTTCTCGGTGGCATCCACCACCGGCTTGCTGCGTTCACGCACGTTGGACACCGAGTCCAGCGCTTGCTTGAGCTTGATAGCGACTTGCTCGCGCAGCGTCTCACCTTCTTCGCCTACCAGCGAAGCGCTGCTTTTGAGCAGCTTGTCCGACTCTTCGATCAAGGCCGTCAGTTCACTGAAAGCTTGATCCTTGATTTGATCTTCGACAGCTTGGGCGGCAGTTTTGCGGGCCATTGTGTGACTCCTTGCGAGTGAATGTGACAGTGAACAATGGAGTGTCGGGCTTGGCTAAAAGTTGCAGTTTTTTTGCTGTGCGCGGTTTGCGGGCAAAATCCGAATCAGGATATTTCGACCTACAGTGTAAGATGTCACCTATTTGTGCAGCAGGTAATTCAACATGAGCTTCAATCTGGCCAACAAAACCCTCGCCGAACGCGCCGAGCTGGAAGATGAAAAGTCCCGCCTCTACGACCTGTGGCAAACCAACCTGGGCAAGGCCAAGGGCGAAGCCGCGCGTTTGTTCGGCGAGCGTGCCAAGCGCAAGGGCAAGTGGGCCGAATGGGTGCGTGCCGAGCTTGATGGCATGTCGCCGCCGGAGTTTTCCAACATGGTGCGCAGCGAAGTCAACAAACTGATGGCCGCTGCTAAGTAAAGCTGGCCACAATCGCTTCGCGTACTTTGAGCAACAGCGGATCCAGCTGCGCCTGGGTGCGCCAGCCCAGCTCCACCGGGTAGCGTGGCAACGTCAGTGGGCAGGGCAGTACGCGCAAGCCGGTCATCTGCGCAATCGCCTCGGCGGCATGCCCGGGGATGGTCGCCACCGCCGCGCTGCCCTTGAGCAAAAACGGCAGCCCTGCGAAGTGGCTGGTGGACGCACACACCTGGCGGCTCAACCCGTGCGCCGCCAACCCTTCATCGGTAATCCCGATAAACCCGCCTGACGACACCAGCACATGCTCGCGTGCCACGAACTGCGCAAGGCTGATGCCTTCTTGGCCCGGCGCCAGGCTGTGCGGGTCGACCAGGCAGCGATAATCACCTTCGCCCAGTACGTGCCGGCTCAACCTGCGCTCGGCAAAGCCGCCGGCGGTAATCGCCAGGTCCAGGCTGCGGTCGAGCAGGGCGCCGGCCACGATCTGGCTGTGGGTCTGGCGGAAGATCACGCGCAGTTTCGGCGCACGCCGGGCAATTTCTGCCATCAACCGCCGGCCATGGGCAATTTCGAAGTCATCGGACAAGCCCAGCACCACCGAGCGGCCCTGATAGTTCGGGTTGGCCGGGTTGATCATTTCCAGGCTTTGTCGACAACGGTCCAGTGCTTCGCTGATCACCGGTTTCAGCTGGTTAGCGCGCAGGGTCGGCGCCAGCCCACGCCCGGTACGCACGAACAGCGGGTCGCCATACAGGTCACGTAAACGCCGTAGGCCGGCGCTGATCGCCGATTGCGTGACGCCCAGGCGCAAGGCTGCACGGCTGGCGCTGGACTCATCGTGCAAGGCTTCGAAGGTTTTCAACAGGTTCAAGTCAACCTGGGCGATATTCATTTGGCTCATATCATTTAGCACTGAGAAGGGCTTTATTCATGATTGCCGCTCACCGGAGAATGGGCAACCCCCTTTTTCTGGAGTGAACCTGATGCCCATTTCTACCGTGGCGGCGTTGCAGATCGGATCCTTGCCGGGTGGCAAGGCTGACACGCTGGCCCATATCCTCACCTACGAGGACGCGATTGTGCGCAGTGGCGCGCAATTGGTGGTGATGCCCGAAGCGTTGCTCGGCGGTTATCCAAAGGGCGAAACCTTCGGCACGCAGTTGGGCTACCGATTGCCGGAAGGCCGCGAAGCCTTTGCGCGTTATTTTGCCAATGCCATCGATGTACCGGGCGCCGAAACCGAGGCGCTGGCAGGGTTGTCCGCTCGCACCGGTGCCAGCCTGGTACTGGGCGTGATCGAGCGCAGTGGCAGCACGCTGTATTGCACCGTGCTGTATTTCGAACCCACCGGCGGCCTGGTGGCCAAGCACCGCAAGCTGATGCCCACCGGCACTGAGCGGCTGGTCTGGGGCACGGGCGATGGCTCGACCTTGCCGGTGATCGACGCTGCCGTTGGGCGTTTGGGCGGCGCGGTGTGCTGGGAAAACATGATGCCGCTGCTGCGCACGGCGATGTACGCCAAGGGCGTGCAAGTGTGGTGCGCGCCGACGGTGGATGAACGCGAGATGTGGCAAGTGAGCATGCGCCACATTGCCCATGAAGGTCGCTGCTTTGTGGTGAGTGCCTGCCAGGTGCAGGCCTCGCCGGCGGCGCTGGGTGTGGAGATTGCCAACTGGCCGTCAGAGCGCCCGTTGATCGCCGGCGGCAGTGTGATTGTCGGGCCGATGGGTGACATTCTGGCAGGGCCGCTGGTGGGTGAAGAGGGGTTGCTGACCGCGCAGATCAACACCGACGATCTGGTGAGGGCGCGCTACGACTACGACGTGGTGGGGCACTACGCGCGGCCGGATATTTTCGAACTGGTAGTGGATGAACGCGCCAAGCCGGGCGTGCGCACACTGACAGATTAAACACGGTAAAAACTGTGGGAGCTGGCTTGCCTGCGATGGCCTCAACTCGGTGTGCCTGATGTACCGAGGTGTCTGCATCGCAGCGATGCGGCGACCCGACAAGCCAGCTCCCGCATCAGATCTTCAGCGTTTGGAAGATCTGAATGCCAACCACTCTTCGCGGGTAATCTCCCAAACGTCGCGTGGCAACCTACCTTCTACAAATTCACCCATCTGCGTGCGGATCAAGCGCATCCCCGTGCGCTCGGAAATCCGCCGCGACGCTTGGTTGGGCGCGGCCTTGGGCACGCGCATCTGCGGGCGTTTGAGCACATCGAACCAGTACTCCGTCACCGCCGCACAGGCTTCAGTCATAAAACCCTGGCCTTGCCATTGCGGCCCCAGCCAGAACCCTCGGTTGTCGTCTTGCTCGTCCGTCAGGTTGATGTTGCCGATCAGCTGTTGCGGCGCGTGTTTGAGACGGATCGACCAATGCCATTGGTCGCCACGGGCCATGCCCGGCAACGCCACCTGTTCCAGATAACGGCGAGCGCCGTCGGCCGGGTACGGCCAGGGCACCTCGGCATTCAGGTAACGCACCACATCCCAATGCGCGAATTGCGCTTGGGTTTCCTCGGCATCCTCCAGGGTCAGCGGGCGCAGGATCAGTCTTTCGGTGAACAACGTCGGTTGCATGGCCGTTACCAGGTCGCGGTGTTGGGCAGGTCCAGGGTGCCGCGTTCCACAAAGCGCATGGTGCCGAACAGGCCACCTGCGAGTTTGCCGCGCAGTGTGTAAGGCAGGTTGTTCAGGCTTTGGGTCTGGCTCAGGCCCAAGGTCTGACGCAGTACAGAAAACGCCGAAACGCTCACCGGCACCATCAGCACCGTCTCGGAAAAGCGTGGGATGCTTCCGGCCTGATCGCTCACGCCGGATGCCAATGGGCGCCCATTCACGTCCAGGTCCAGGGCCACACCACTGTAGTCGATCGCCGTTTCATTGGGGTTTTGCACCCGCAACTTCACGGCGAAACGCACTTCCAGGTCCTGGCTTTGCAGCGGCTCGATACCCACCACACTGATATTGACCGGGTCGCGATTGGGGAACAGCGCGCAGGCGCTCAAGGTCAGCAGCAGTAACGATAGAACCATGAGCTTGCGCATAACAAAGGTGCTCCTATTTCGTGACGTCCGGATCCTGCATGACCTTGAGGGTAGAGGACTCCGGATCAAATTCATCCTCTTCCAGCTCTAAGAACTCCTCCGGCAGGAAAATGTTCAGCACGATTGCACAGAACGCACCCACCGTGATCGGCGATTCAAAGATGTTGTGCAACGCCTTGGGCAGGTCGCGCAGCACTTCCGGCACCGCGGCCACGCCCAGGCCCATGCCCAGAGAGATCGCCACGATCAGCACATTGCGCCGGTGCAGCCCGGCTTCGGCGAGGATCTTGATCCCGGCCACGGCCACGGTGCCGAACATGATCAGCGTGGCACCGCCCAGTACTGGCTTGGGCATCAGTTGCAGCACCGCGCCGATCATCGGGAACAGCCCCAACAGCACCAGCAGGCCGGCAATAAAGTACGCCACATAGCGACTGGCCACGCCGGTGAGCTGGATAACGCCGTTGTTTTGGGCGAATGTCACCATCGGCAGGCTGTTGAACGTCGCCGCCATCGCCGAGTTGAGGCCGTCGGCCAACAGGCCCGACTTGATGCGCTTTATGTATAGCGGGCCTTTTACCGGTTGTTGGGAAATCATCGAGTTGGCGGTCAGGTCACCGGCAGCCTCCAGTGGCGAAATCAGGAAGATCACCGCCACCGGTATAAACGCTACCCAATCGAACGAGAACCCATACTTGAACGGTACCGGCACGCTGATCAACGGTACTTGGGGCAGGGCGGCCAGATCCACACGGCCCATCATCCAGGCCACGACAAACCCCAGGCTCAGGCCGATCACGATTGAGCCCAAACGCAGGAACGGATTACTGAAACGGTTCAGCACCACAATAGTCAGCAGTACCAGCGCAGCCAGCCCCATGTTGCCCGCTGCGCCCAGGTCGCTGGCACCATAGCCGCCGGCCATGTCGGTGACCGCCACCTTGATCAGCGACAAGCCCATCAGCGTGATGATGGTGCCGGTCACCACCGGAGTGATCAGCTTGCGCAGCTTGCCGATGAACTGGCTCAGCACCACTTCGATAAAGGCGGCAAAAAAACAGATGCCGAAAATCGTCGAGAGGATCTCATCGGTGCCGCCGCCTCGGGCCTTGACCATAAAACCCGCGCTGAGGATCACGCTGATAAACGAAAAGCTGGTGCCCTGCAGGCACAACAAGCCGGAACCGATCGGGCCAAAGGTGCGCGCCTGCACAAAGGTGCCAAGCCCGGACACGAACAGCGCCATGCTCACCAGGTAAGGCACCTCGCTTTCCAGGCCGAGCACGCCGCCAACGATCAGCGTGGGCGTGATGATGCCTACGAAACTGGCGAGCACGTGTTGTAATGCGGCAAAAATCGCTGCGGTGAAGTGCGGGCGGTCTTCCAGGCCGTAGATCAGGTCGGATTTATAGCGCGGGCGAGGAGCTTGAGCGTCAGACACAATGCGGGCTCGGGTCAGAAAATGGAGGCGCAGGATGCCAGAAAGTGCCAATCGTCAGAAGTGTAAAAAAATATTTATAAACCGCCTGCATAAAACCCGAAGGGCTGCCGATACTTCGTATAGGCCCACACAACTATTACAACAGTGGTGACCAAGGTCTGAGCAGCGCGTTGACGCTGACTGATCGTTTCGCGGCAGGGACGCTCGCAAACACTTCTTCTGAGAGCAACCCCCTATGTCCCTACGTCACCTGAATATTGCCCCTCGCGCGTTTCTCGGTTTCGCATTCATTGCGTTGTTAGTGGTGTTGTTGGGGGTGTTTGCGGTCAACCGCATGACGCAGATCCGTCAGTCGTCGGTGGAAATGACCTCCACGCAATTACCCAGCGTCACGTACCTGGGCAACATCACCGAAAACGTGCTGCGTTTGCGCATCCTCTCTTTTCGCGTGCTGGTCAACCGTGAACCAGCCGGCCTGCAGGAAGCCGAAACCCGCATGGGTGTGCTGGCCGACAAGGTAAAAACCGCCCAGGCCGGCTATGCACTGCTGCCGGCTGGGCCGGAAGAAGCCGCGTTGTACAAGGCATTTGTCAGCACGTTGGACAACTACCTCAAGGCCCAGGCCGACATGCTGGCCTTGTCCAAGCAAAACAAAGTTGATGAAATGCGTACGTTGATCAACACCCGCATCAAGGACGGCACCGACCTGATGGGCGAGCAGCTAAACAAGTTGATCGCCATCAATGCCGCCGACGCCAAGGATGCAGACACCTTGGCCGGGTCGAGTTATCAAGGCGCGATCACCGGCGTTATTGTCTTCTCGGTCGCGGCCGCCGTGCTGACCGTACTGCTCGCCTGGCTGCTGACCCGCAGCATCGTCACGCCATTGCGCAAAGCAGTGGAAGTGGCCCAGACCATCGCCAGCGGGAACCTCACCACCGTTATCGAAGACGCCGGCAAGGATGAGCCTGCGCGCCTGCTGGGCGCCTTGTCGGCGATGCAAACCAACCTGCGCCAGACCATCCAGCACATCGCCGGCTCGGCCACGCAGCTGGCTTCTGCCGCCGAAGAGCTCAGTGCCGTCACCGAAGAAGCCTCCAAAGGCCTGCAACAGCAAAACAACGAAATCGACCAGGCTGCCACAGCCGTCAACGAAATGACCGCCGCCGTCGAAGAGGTGGCACGCAATGCGGTGTCCACCTCCGAAGCTTCCAGCCAGTCCAACCAGGCGGCGCGGGAAGGGCGTGACCGCGTGGTGGAAACCGTCGGCGCAATCCAGACCATGACCCAGGATGTGCAAAACACCGCCCTGATGATTGAAGGCCTGGCCACCCAGGGGCGTGATATCGGCAAGGTGCTCGATGTGATCCGCGCAATTGCCGAACAGACCAACCTGCTGGCGCTCAACGCAGCGATTGAAGCGGCGCGGGCCGGTGAAGCCGGGCGTGGGTTTGCCGTGGTCGCCGATGAAGTCCGCGCCTTGGCGCACCGCACGGCGCAATCGACCCAGGAAATTGAAAAAATGGTCGCCGGCATCCAGAGCGGCACCGGCGAAGCCGTGCAGTCGATGCAGCAGAGCAACCAACGCACCCAGACCACCCTGGAGCTGGCCCGCGCGGCCGGTGTGGCCCTGGAGCAGATCACCCAGTCGATCAGCCTGATCAACGAGCGCAACCTGGTGATCGCCAGCGCCTCGGAAGAACAGGCCCAGGTATCCCGTGAAGTGGATCGCAACCTCGTCAACATTCGCGACTTGGCGACTCAGTCGGCGGCGGGTGCCAACCAGACCAGCGCGGCCAGCCATGAACTGTCGCGCCTGGCGGTGGATCTGAATGGGATGGTCGCGCGGTTCGTTATCTGATCGACCGGTGTGAGCCGCCCTCACGCTGCCCTCTTTTAAAGCCCTTCGAGACGGTCAGCAATGGCCGTCGTTCATACGGTTAAGGCCAATCACATCCTGGCTGTTGATCGGCTTGAAACTTTTGATCAAAAAGTCAGACTGGCGATTTCCCGTCATATCGACACCCACGTAGTACTTTTTGGTGGCCGGGTAATAGTCAATAACGGTATCGCCGATTTGGCCTGTGTAATACTTGACCTGGTTGAGGGGCACTTGGGTTTTTTTACTCATAGCGGTTAAGTCGATTTTGTCTTCGCCGGTTTTGAAATCCATCAGGATGTCAGCATTGTGGTAAGGCGAGTCACTGACGGCTTCATAGTTGAAAATGTTTACGCCGCCATTGCCTGTCAGTTTGTCTGCACCGGCTCCACCCGTCAGTACGTTATTGGCCGCGTTTCCGGTTATGTGGTCATGGCCTCGGCCGCCCCTGGCATTTTCAATAACCGTATTGTTGTTGATCCGCACATTGTCGACCAAGCCGCCAACGCTGGAGCGTGAGCCCGGCATAAGGTTGATGCGTTGGTTGTGGTCGAAACCTGAAAAGTCCAAGGTGTCATTACCTTCAGTGTCTGTCACGGTGAAAGCAGGTTTATCGGTGGAAGAGGTCAGCCGCATGCCAGGCTTAGTGGTCGTGGCATTGAACCCGTAGACGGTATCATCGGTATCAACGGTATTGCGTAATACGAGTGGGAGTAGGGTCAGTGTAGGCGCTGGCTTTTTATTAATGGGCCAAGGCGCCGGGTTGGGCGTTGGCTGAGGGGTGGGTGATGCCGTCAGTGATTGTGAACCCGCCTTAATCAAAATGTCGTCGGGCTTAATTGGGTTTTTGCTCAAAATCAACAGCACGGACTTAGCATTGCCACTCACATCAAGAATCAACCTGTGCATCTTGATGTTTTTATCATAGTCCAGCAGCAGTTCGCCTTTGCGCCCGTTCAGCTTGCCGGTTTGATCAGTGGGAGCGCTGGTGAATATGGGTTTTGATATACCCGCGTCTTTCAGCACCTTGGAAAGATCAATTTTGTCGACACCACTGACGAAGTCGTTAAGCTTGTCCGGGTTTTGTGGCGGCGAGTCACTGACCCCGTTGTAGACAAATGTATCAGCACCGGCGCCGCCGTACTGCGTGTCGCCGCCGGCGCCGCCGGTGATGCGGTTGTTGGCAGCGTTGCCTATCAGCACATCATGCCCCGAACCACCGATGGCGTTTTCCACTATAACGCCTTTGGCGATGGACACATTGCCCTTCCTGTCGCCTGCATCCGAGAGTGTTTCTGCATTGAGGTTGATCCTTTGGTTTTGCTTGTAACCGGACAAATCCAGAGTGTCATTACCGCCGTTATCCCATATGCAAAAAGCCGTTAGGTCATCGGCACTTTTTAAACTGTAGTGATCGCGCTCAGCGTTTGAGTTAAAACCATAGGTGGTATCACCTTGGCGGGTTTTATTGTTGGTGCCATAGAGCAGATTGCCCGCGGCAATATCATGCATCATGGGCGTTAACGGGCTGTCCGAGACGCTGACGCCGTTTTTGTCTCGAGGCCTCCACCAATGTCGGTTATAAGACATGGCGGCATGCGTTATGTTGTCCTCGGGGTACTGTCCGACTGTATGTCCCAGTCCCAGGCTGTGGCCAATTTCGTGAATCATTGAGGCATGTGGGGCAAAACGCGGATCGCCGATTCCGATCCCGATGTCCAGCGCGTCGTTTGTTTTAGTTGGCATACTGGAAAAGCCACCGGTGCCATCATTGCCGTGAATTGATAAGGTGGCATCGGCGTTTTGGGTGTTCTCAATGAACTTGACTTTAACCACATCTTCCCAGGCGCGTAATGCATTTCTAAAGGCTTTTTTATGAGCTTCGCTGAATGGCCTTGCCCCGCCTTCTCTAAGCCAGGATTGTGTAGGATCGGAGGCGCTGTAGAATTTATAACCGATGGTTATCTGGCCGTCTCCGTTCTTATCCCATATTTTGAATCCTTCCTGGGTGAGTTCTTTTGCGACCCTGTCAGATACTGAGGAACTAGCAGTAGTATCAGCCTGTGAAGAGGGAAGAGGGCTTAAGCTGTTCGGGGCGGGGTTAAGTTGTAAGGGTGTAAAGGTATAAGGCTTGATGGTTAACATGGAGTGCTCTTGATGATAATAATAAATTACTAAATTGGGGAGTGGCTGATGAATAAATAAGGTAGGTGGTTTTTGAGGTGCGTGCCAGTGGGGTATATATTGCGGCGTGTGACATATGGTTATTTCCTGTTGGTGATGTAAATGTGTGGCAGGGCTTTGTACAGGCACGTGTGGGATTGTGAGTTGCGTGGGGTTGGGTTCTGGTGTTTTAGTGCGAAGGAAGGTGCTTGGCTAATAGAGGATTTGGCGCGATAACTTGCTCTTTTTTGCGTAAATTTGTGCACGCCCAGCAAACGTAAGGATCGGCGCGCACGGGCAGTGCACGCCGTGGGCACGCTATTTAAAGCGTATTGACGTCGACCCAGCGCTCCTCACGGGCGGCCAGGCGAATCGCCGTTGCCAGCCGCTCGACCGCCCAGGCGGCTTCAAAGTCAGTGCCCGCTGCACCTTGCCCCGCCAGCGCCATGATCAGCTCCTGCACTTCCAGGGTCTTCAGCTCGTTGTAACCCAACTGATGCCCGGCCGCCGGGCTGAACGCGGCATAGCCGGGCAGCGCAGGGCCAGCGAGTAAACGCTGGAAGCCGTCCTGGCCGGCGCGGCATACGCGAAGTTCATTCAGGCGCTCTTGATCGAACGCCAAGGTGCCTTGAGTGCCGCTGATTTCAAAACTCAGGTGGTTCTTGTAACCCTGCTTGAGCCAACTGCTGCTCACCGTACCGCGTGCGCCATTGGCGAAGCGCAGCAGGGCATGCACCTGGTCATCCACAGCGATCGATTTCAGGTCGCTGCTGCCTTTGACGGCAGGGCGTTGGGCATGCACGGTGTGCGTGTCGGCGCACACGCTCACCACGTCGCCCACCAGGTAACCCGCCATCGACAGCAGGTGGCTACCCAGATCCGCCAGCGCGCCACCGGCATGTTCCACTTCACAGCGCCATGACCACGGCGAGGCCGGGTCGGCCATGAAGTCTTCGCTGAACTCGCCCTGGAAGCTGATGATCTCGCCCAGTTCGCCGTCGACAATCATCTGCCTGGCCAGGCCGATCATCGGGTTGTGCTGGTAGTTGTAACCGACCCGTGTGACCACGCCGGCAGCACTTGCGGCACGGCGCATGGCGTCGGCCTGTTCCAGGCTGACCGCCAGGGGTTTTTCGCAATACACCGCCTTGCCCGCCGCAATGGCCGCCATGGCCATGGGGTAGTGCAAATGATTGGGCGTGGTGATTGCCACTACGTCGACGTTCGGGTCATTGACCAGCGCCTGCCAGTCACCGTGGGCCTGGGCAAAGCCCCAGGCCGTGGCGCAACGTTGGGCGCGTTCGGTGTCGGCATCGGCCAGCGCCGCCAGCTTGAGGTGTACCGGCAGTTCGAATACCGCGCGGGCATTGTTGAACGCCAGCGCATGGGCGCGCCCCATAAAACCTGTGCCGATCAAGCCGATTCCGAGTTCACGCATCGCCGTGGTCCTTTGGATTATTGTTGTCAGGAAGGCTATTAATGGAATAAAAATTCCCATAATTCAATAGATGGAATAAAAATTCATTAAGCTCGCTCGTGGGAATGCAGCCAAGGACGCTCTGCGTTCGCTCTTGAAGTCGTGACGCGCAGCGCCACAGGCCGCATTCCCACGCAGAGCCTGGGAACGAGCATCAATGCAGATGATGTGGCTATATTCAGGCCAGCGCCAAAGCCCCTCAGTTAACAAAAGATAACGTAGCGCCGATTGTCAGACGATTCCAAAGCCCGATAGGATGGCCCTGCTTCCTCCAGGCGCTCTAGATTGCAGGTTTCAGAGCCCGGGAAGGCGAGACCACCTAACAATAATAAATGGGGAGAAAGGTCTATGAGTGAGCCTGTCATGGGTTGGGCTGTTTGCCGCCCGCGCGCCGCACGCAGGGTTGCGATGCTGGCCACAGCGCTCTCGCTGCTTGGGGTGTTGTCCACCCCCGCGCTGGCAACCGGCGACACCAGCAGCGCACAGCCGGTATTTGCAATTGAGTCCCCCAAGGCTGCCAAAGGCCTGATGATCGATGTCGTGCATGCCGGAAAGCGCCTGGTGGCGGTCGGCGATCGCGGGCACATCCTGTATTCCGATGACCAGGGCAGTACCTGGACCCAAGCCAGAGTGCCAACCCGGCAACTGCTCACGGCGGTGTATTTCGTCGATGACAAACACGGTTGGGCGGTGGGCCATGACGCACAGATCCTGGCCAGCACCGACGGCGGCGCCACTTGGGCTCAGCAATACCAGGACCTCAAGCGCGAAGCACCCTTGCTGGACGTGTGGTTCAAGGATGCCGAGCATGGCCTGGCCGTGGGTGCCTACGGTGCGTTGATCGAAACCACCGACGGCGGCAAAACCTGGGACGACGTGAGCGATCGCCTCGACAACGAAGACCAGTTCCACCTCAATGCCATCGCCGCTATCAAAGGTGCAGGCCTGTTTATCGTCGGCGAGCAGGGCAGCATGTTCCGCTCCAGCGACGACGGCCAGACCTGGGAAAAACTCGAAGGCCCCTATGAGGGCTCGCTGTTCGGCGTGATCGGCACCGCCCAGCCGCAGACCCTGTTGGCTTATGGCCTGCGCGGCAATCTTTACCGCTCGACCGATTTTGGCAGCACCTGGGAGCAGGTCGAGTTGAATGCGGCGCGTGGTGCCCTGGAGTTTGGCTTGTCGGGTGCGACGTTACTCGATGACGGCGCCATTGTGGTGGTCGGCAACGGCGGCAGTGTGGTGATCAGCCACGACGACGGCCAGACCTTCAGCGTGTTCAACCGCCCGGACCGCATTTCACTGTCGTCGGTCACGGCGGCGGGCAATGGCAACTTGATTCTGGCGGGGCAGGGCGGCGTTCGTGTTGCCAAGCCAACCGGCGCTGAACTCGAAAAACAATAAGAAGGCGGGGAAAGAATGAGCAGTCATCACAACGATAAAGCGACCTTTCTTGAGCGCCTGATCTTCAACAACCGCCCGGCAGTGATCGTGATCTGCCTGCTGGTGAGCATTTTCCTGTTCTGGCAGGCGACCTTGATCCGCCCGTCCACCAGCTTTGAAAAGATGATCCCCCTCAAGCACCCCTTCATCGAAAAGATGATGGAACACCGTAACGACCTGGCGAACCTGGGCAACACCGTGCGCATCTCGGTGGAGGCCAAGGATGGCGACATCTTCTCGAAGGAGTACATGGAGACGCTGAGGCAGATCAACGACGAGGTGTTCTACATCTCCGGGGTTGACCGCTCGGGCCTCAAGTCGCTGTGGAGCCCCAGCGTGCGCTGGACCGAAGTCACCGAAGAGGGGTTTGCCGGCGGTGAAGTGATCCCGCAAAGCTACAACGGCTCGCCGCAAAGCCTCGACCAACTGCGCAACAACGTGCTCAAGTCCGGCCAGGTCGGGCGTCTGGTCGCCAACGATTTCAAGTCGAGCATCGTCGATATTCCGTTGCTCGAGTCCTACCCCGACCCGCAGGACCAAGGCAAGCTGCTGGCTCTGGACTACCGCAAGTTTTCCCATGAACTCGAAGACAAGATCCGCGACAAATTCGAAGCCCAGAACCCCAACGTTAAAATCCACATCGTCGGGTTTGCCAAGAAGGTCGGCGACCTGATCGACGGCCTGGTGATGGTGGTGATGTTCTTCGGCATCGCGTTTGTGATCACCTTGATCCTGCTGCTGTGGTTCACCAACTGCCTGCGCAGTACCGTCGCGGTGTTGAGTACCACGCTGGTGGCGGTGATCTGGCAATTGGGGCTGATGCACTTTTTCGGCTTTGGCCTGGATCCGTATTCGATGCTGGTGCCGTTCCTGATCTTCGCCATCGGTATTTCCCATGGTGTGCAGAAGATCAACGGCATCGCCCTGCAATCCAGCGAAGCGGATAACGCCCTGACCGCCGCGCGGCGCACGTTCCGGCAACTGTTCCTGCCCGGCATGATTGCGATCCTCGCCGACGCCGTGGGCTTCATCACGCTGCTGATCATCGATATCGGCGTGATCCGCGAGCTGGCCATCGGTGCGTCCATCGGCGTGGCGGTGATTGTGTTCACCAACCTGATCCTGCTGCCGGTGGCGATTTCCTATGTCGGCATCAGCAAGCGCGCCATCGCCAAGAGCAAAAAGGACGCGCACCGCGAACACCCGTTCTGGCGCCTGCTGTCCAAATTCGCCAGCGCGAAAGTCGCGCCAGTCTCGATTCTGCTTGCGCTGGTCGCCTTCGGCGGCGGCCTCTGGTACAGCCAGAACCTCAAGATCGGCGACCTGGACCTGGGCGCACCGGAACTGCGCCCGGATTCGCGCTACAACAAAGACAACAACTTCATCATCAGCAACTACTCCACCAGCTCCGATGTGCTGGTAGTGATGGTCAAGACCAAGGCCGAGGGATGCTCGCGTTATGAAGCCATGGCGCCCATCGACCAACTGATGTGGAAGATGCAGAACACCGAGGGCGTGCAGTCGGCGATCTCGCTGGTGACCGTGTCCAAGCAGATGATCAAGGGCATGAACGAGGGCAACCTCAAATGGGAAACCCTGTCGCGCAACCCCGACGTGTTGAACAACTCCATTGCCCGCGCCGACGGCCTGTACAACAACAATTGCTCACTGGCGCCGGTGCTGGTGTTCCTCAACGACCACAAGGCCGAAACCCTCGACCGCGCCGTGCATGCGGTGCAGGACTTCGCCAAGGAAAACAACAAGGACGGCCTGGAATTTATCCTCGCCGCCGGTAACGCCGGGATCGAAGCGGCCACCAACGAGGTGATCAAGGAGTCGGAGCTGACCATCCTGATCCTGGTGTACCTGTGCGTGGCCACCATGTGCATGATCACCTTCCGCTCCTGGGCGGCGACCCTGTGCATCGTGTTGCCGCTGGTGCTCACTTCGGTGCTGGGCAACGCCCTGATGGCGTTCATGGGCATCGGCGTCAAGGTCGCGACCTTGCCGGTGGTGGCGTTGGGCGTGGGGATTGGCGTGGACTACGGCATCTACATCTACAGTCGCCTGGAAAGCTTCCTGCGCGCCGGCCTGCCGTTGCAAGAGGCCTACTACCAGACGCTCAAGTCCACCGGTAAAGCTGTGCTGTTCACCGGCCTGTGCCTGGCCATCGGTGTGTGCACCTGGATCTTTTCGGCCATCAAGTTCCAGGCCGACATGGGCCTGATGCTCACCTTTATGCTGCTCTGGAACATGTTCGGTGCGCTGTGGCTGTTGCCGGCACTGGCGCGGTTCTTGATCAAGCCCGAGAAGCTGGCGGGGCAGAAGGGCAACTCGCTGTTTGCGCACTAACGGTTTAACGGCCGTACTCAGTTAACCGGTGGGAGCGGGCTTGCTCGCGAATGCGGTGTATCAGTCGCCAGATGTATAGACTGAACTACCGCATT